>JBOGFL010000242.1:0-11548 GCA_050743285.1 Acidimicrobiia bacterium | reverse complement strand
GATCTCGTGCGCCGGTTGGTGGTGGCCTCAGGTGTCTTTCACCACGAGGGCTGGGCGCCCGGTGCCATCTACCTCGACGAGGAGAGCATGGCGTTCTTCGTCGACTTCCACGGCGCCGTCTCGCCCGACGGGCCCAACGCCTTCCCGGCGCTGAACACGAAGCTCGACCGTATGCACGAGGAGGAACCCGCGCTGACGGGGGCCGACCTCGCTGGGTACCCCGGCCCGTCGCTCGTGATGGTCGGTGACGACGAGGACGAGATCCCCATCGAGCACACGTTGGCGTTCCGGGCCGGGCTGTCGGGAGCACAGCTGGCCATCGTGCCCGGCACCGGGCACGGGCTGCTAGTCGAGAAGCCCGACCTGTGCAACCAAATCATCACCGACTTCCTCATGGAGCCCGTCGAGGAAACAAGGAGCGGCCGATGATCGCCCGAGTCCGGACGGGCGACGTGCGAACGAGCAGGCGAGTCACTCCTTGCGTTCGGTCACCGCGAGCACGCGGTCGGACCTGCCACCGGATGTTGACGTCACGAGCGTGTCGAGCCGGTTGCCCTTCTGCGCCTGGGGCTTGACCTTGACCTCGCGCGTCAGGTCGTGCGTCTGCCCGGGCGCGAGTGCAGTCTGGTAGCGAGCGCGATCACGGACAGTATTCGAGTAGCCACCCAGGCCCTGGAGGGACGGTAACCCCCGATAGGGTGCGTGTCGATGGCGACCTTCGAGAACCTCGACGCCCTGAAGGGCGCGGTCGGACAGCACCTCGGCTACGGCGAGTGGATCGAGGTCACCCAGGACCGCATCGACAAGTTCGCCGACGCCACCGACGACCACCAGTGGATCCACGTCGACCCCGACGCCGCGGCCAAGGGCCCGTTCGGAGCCACCATCGCCCACGGCTACCTGACGCTGTCGCTGGCGAGCCTGTTCTTGTCGCAGCGCGCGGCGGTGGGCGGCATCTCGTTGGGCATCAACTACGGCGTCAACAAGGCGCGCTTCCCGGCGCCGGTCCCGGTCGGCTCCAAGGTGCGGGGCGGCTGCGAGCTGGTCGAGGTCGACGACATCCCCGGCGGCGTGCAGGCCGTCATCCGCGTGACCATCGAGACCGAAGGCAGCGAGAAGCCCGCCTGCGTCGTCGACACCGTCACCCGCTACCTGGCCTAGCGACCGAACGAGGGAGCGACGCGGACCGGTCGACCGGCTCGTCGCCCACGACGAGATCCGCACGATCGTGGCCCGGTACGCGCTGCCCGCCGCAGCACGGTTTTGGTACGGCGCCGAGCTCGAGGAGAGTCCGCTGGGCCTGCCTCCGGCGAACTGGCCGGCCAAGGCGACCGGGACCGGTGAGCTCCCGGAGGCGTCGGAGCCCGGGCGGCGTTTCTCAGGCGGGTCGCTGAATAACCCCTTGCGGGCGGTCCAGGTAAATCGCGAAGATCAGGGCGAATGACGGATCCGCTCGCGTATCTGGCTACCGACCCCGAGCTGGCAGCCGAGGCCGCCGCGGCTCGAGCCGAGTGGCGCGCCGAAGAAGAGGAGTGGACCCGGGCTGAGGCCGAGCGCTGGGTTCACCGTCGCACGCTCGTCGATCTGGCCCGGGAGTATCTGCACCGCGGGGACGAAGTTGCGGTCGTTGCCGCCGGCGTGACGTTCTGTGGAGAACTGACACGAGTTGGCACCGACTGGCTCCAAGTGCAGACCATGTCCGGCCGAGTTGACGTCGCGCTCACCCTGAATCTCGCAGATGGTCCGGCCGGGGCCCAACCCGCTCCGGTTCTGATTCGCCGGACCGAGAGGGCGAGAGCCGGCGGTCGCCGGGACGACGGCGCGGTGGCGACATTCCGCGCCCGCCTGCTCGAGCACGAGACCAATGGCGCTGTCGTCGTCGTGGGTTCGCGCCTCCTACCCGGTGAACTCCGCGGGGTCCTGGCGGTTGGCGCCGACCATGTCCTGGTGTGCGCGGAGGGCGTGGAAACTGCCGTGCCGTGGGTCGAGTGGGTGCGATGCGACGCCGAGGCGTGGGGCTAAGACGCCTCGAACCGGTTTCGCTTGGTTGAGCCCGACTGGTCTTCGCCGGGTTGCGATGCCAGCCAGTCGAGTAGCTCGTTCTTCAGGAAGCGCAGCGCCCGCCCCTCAGGAAACCGGTGGACGGGGACTCGCCCCTCACGCACCATTTTCCTCAGTGACTCCGGGTGGACCTGAAGCAGCTCGGCGGCCTGCGCGGTCGTGAGGACGGGCGGATAGTCGGCGTCCGACGGTATTACTGGCACGCTCGATTTTATCCCCGTGCAATGCTGTCGAAGTTGGTATTCCTACCATTCATCACAACCCATGACGGTCCTCTCGCAACGGGGAGGGTGTGTAGAAATAACCTCTTGACCGGTTTCACCTCTGACGACACAATGACCGCCTTACCCCAAATCGTTCCCGAACGGAGGAGGCGGGTTGGCAGCCGAGCCTGCGCCAACCGAAGTTGCGACGTTCCCTGCTGCGCGACGAGGGATCCTCGCCCGGCTTTCTGCCGGGCACGTCCTGATGATCGTCGCCGGTCTTCTCGGTCTGGTCCTGACGATGGTGGCGATCCGCGCTGCAAACCAGACCGAGCGCGTCGCTGTCGCGGCAGACGCGATCGAACCCGGACGCACCGTCGTTCCTGAGGACATCCACTGGGTCGAGGTGCGACTGACCGACGAATTGGCGGCTCGGGCGGTGCACCCGGATGAGCTCGACGGACTTGGCCGGATGGTGGCGGTCGCGTCGATCCCCGCCGGCGATCTGCTCTCCGAGGCCGACTTTCGCCCGGTCGCGGCTGATGGCGGGAAGCGGGCCATGAGCGTTCCCATCGATCCATCTCGAGCGGTCAACGGCGAGCTGGTAGCAGGCGATCGGGTCGACGTGCTGGTTGCTCGCGGCGCCGAAGTCGAGGTCACCATCGCGAACGCGGAAGTTCTCGATGTGCATGACCCGGGCGGCGGTGCGCTCGGGAACGTCGATGCGCAGTTCGCGATAACGCTCGCTGTGGATGTACGCGAATCGCAGTTGCTCACCGCCGCAATCGCCGACGGTGAGCTCGTCGTCACGCGATCGACGGGGGCCGACACTGCTGATCAAGCGCCACCGCTGGTTGTCACTGGGCTTGCAACACCATGACTCGTTCCGAGCCGGAGATCGCCCTCGTCCTGTCGCCAGAGGCGTGGGTCGAGCGCTTTCACCGGCACTGCACCGATCACGGCGGTGCGCGCGTACGCCAAGTAGTCATGGATCCGTCGCTAGCTCTCGAAGATCACTACTCCACCCTCGTCGTGAGTCACCGGTGGCCCGCGTTGAGTTCGGCCCTTGTCGACGCGCTGCACAAACGGGGACGCACGCTTCTCGGTGTATACGACCCATCAGAACCCTCGGCTCGCGATCACTTGATATCGCTTGGCGTCGACACCGCGATCAGCGCCGATTCCAAAATGCATGAGTTCGTGCACGCTGTAGCAGTTCTCGCGCCGATCGAAAGGCACGAGGCCAGTGTCGCCGCGAGCGCCGGCTTGCGCCCTGCCGCCGAGCCGGGTACGGGCGGCCGATTCATAGCAGTAGGCGGCCCTGCGGGGAGTGGCGCGACCGAAATCGCGATTGGGCTGGCCCACGCGCTCTCGCCGAGGAGCCGGACTGTGCTCGTCGACGCCGACGAAGTGACGCCGTCGGTCGCGGCCCGCCTCGGGTTGCCGATCGAGCCCAATCTTCGAAGCGCCATTGATGCTGTGGAGTTCGGGCTCGGGAACCTCAGCCGCGCGCTTCTTCCGGTTCCCGGCGCCGCATTCGGCGTTCTCGGCGGCCTGCCGAACGTTGCGGCCTGGTCACAAGTCCGCCCGAGCGAAGTGGTTACGGTCACCGAGTCGCTCGGTCAGTTCGTCGACGAGCTCGTCGTCAATCTTGGTCACCGTCTCGAAGATGTTGGCGGAGGACGAGGGCGCTACGGAACTAGCCGGGCACTGCTCCCCGAGTCCGATGTGATTGTTGCTGTCTGTCCCGCCACCCCGATCGGGGTTGCCCGACTTCTCGCGTGGCTTGCCACTGCCCGTGCTCTTGCAGCCAGTCCCCCGGTCGTTGTCGCCGTCAATCGCGCGCCTCGCGATCGTTATCGCCGAGCCGAAATCGCGAACGAAGTGTTTCGGACATTTGAACCGTCGACGCTGGTTTTCGTTCCTGACGATCGTCACGTCCAGGCGGCTGCCTGGGCGGGCACCATCGTTGGTCGCGGGACATTCACGCGTGCACTTCGCGACCTCACCCGTGAGCTCACCGTCGTGGCTCGTACGACGGGAGCGGCGCTCAACTCATGAGCATGATCACGCGAGAGCCGGCGCGCGACGCGTACGACACAATCCGACGAGACGTGTTGGTGCGCATCGAGCGACGCCGGCTGCGGCCCGAGAGCGACCTCGATGAGATTCGGGTCGAGGCCGGGCTCGCCGTCGATGGCTATCAGAGGCAAGCGCATCTCGGTGACGTGGTCCCCCTGGGCGATCCGGCGGCGATGCTGGAGCGCGTCCTGCGCTCCATTACCGACTTTGGTCCGTTGACAGAGATCATCGTCCGCCGTGACGTCGAAGAGATCTTCGTTGAAGGCGCGCGAGTCTCCTATCTCGATTCCTCGGGTCGCCTCCGCGGCCTCACGACTCCGACGAGCGAGGACGAGAATCGACAGTTCATCGAACGTCTGTTGGCGCCTACCGACAGGCAACTCAATGCCCGGCACCCGATGGTCCAGGCGCGAGTGCTTCACGGCAGTGCTCGGTTGACCGCGGCCATGCCGCCCATCGGTGATCGGCTCTCGGCCACATTGCGCCGCTACACAGTTCGAAACGTCTCGCTCGGCGAGTTGGTGACGCGAGACTCGCTCAGCTCCGAAGCTGCATTCTTCCTCGACGCAGCGATGCAGTTTCGAAGTCGAATCGCAATCTCGGGCGAACCGGGAGCAGGAAAGACAACGCTCGCCGCCGCGCTGCTCAACGCAGCTCCTCCAGGGCATTGCCTTCGATCTTGTGAGGAGATCCGTGAGCTCGCAGTCCCAGTGACCCACGGCTCGTACTACGAGGTCCGTCCCCCGTCGCTCGACGGCAGCGGTGAAATTACCTTGCGGGATCTCGTCAAGTTCGTCTTGGCGATGCGACCCGATCGGATCGTAGTTGGCGAGGTTCGGGGCGCGGAAGCCTTCGAACTCAGCAGAGCGGTGAACGCCGGATGTGGGTTCCTCTGCACCGTGCACGCCAATAGTGCGCCGGAGGCTCTGAACGCACTGGTGAACGCGGCCCTCTTGGCGGGGGAGAACGTCACCGAGCGGGTTGTGCGCAAGGTCTTCTCCGACTCGCTCGACCTTGTCGTTCACCTGGATCGGGACGACCTGCCCAACAAAGGGCTTACAGGCGTCCGTCGTCAGGTCATGCAGATCGCCGCGGTCGTCCCCGCACTTCGCGACGACTTCACTGTCGAGCCGATCTTCGTCCGCGAGGCACTTGGGCAACCGCTTTGCTGGACCGGGGCCATCCCGGGGCGCCTCGAGACGAACATCGATCGCGTCCTGGGCCCGGACCGGCGCCTCCGCCCGCTTCTCGAGGCCTCAATGGCTCAGAGGTCCTCGGCGTGAACCTCCTCGCGGGCACATTGGTCGGCCTGTCGTTCGCGCTCCTTGTCGGCTTCGTAACCGGCGTCGTCGCAACGTCGCCAATACGACATCGGCGCCGCACCGAGGCAAACCGCGAGGAGGTTTGGCTACGCCAAGCCGGTCTTGCCTTGTCGCCTCGTCAGTTTTGGGTCGGATCGGCGGCGGTCGGGGTCGTCGCATTCTTCGTGCTCATCGCGCTCACCGGTGCCCCACTTGTCGCCCTCGTCCCCGCCGTCGCACTCGCACTGTTTCCGCGTGGCTACTTTGCCCGACGACGGCACGAACGACTTCGTCTCGTGCAGCAAGCGTGGCCTGACGGTCTGCGCGACCTCTTGTCGTCAATATCCGCCGGCCGCTCTCTTTCACAGGCTCTGACAAGTCTCGCGACCTCGGGACCGGAGCCGCTGCGAGATGCATTCGCTCGGTTCCCGATGCTTTCCCGAATGCTCGGCACCGTCCCGGCACTCGAAATCGTGAAAGAAGAACTTGCGGATCCAACGAGCGACAGGGTGATTGAAGTGCTCATCCTCGCCCAGGAGAGGGGTGGTCAGATCGTTCGGCAGATTCTCGAAGACCTGGTGGTCGCGACAACTCGCGATCTCAAAGTCTTGGAGCAAATCGAGACCGAAGGGCTCGAGATCAAGATCAATGCGCGCGCTGTGCTCGTCCTGCCTTGGCTCGTCCTGGTCGCGCTCACGATCCGCGCCGGGCCATTTCGAGACTTCTACCGGTCGACTGCGGGTCTGCTCGTTGTCATCATCGGTGGGGCACTCAGCGTTGTCGGATACCTGCTTGTTGCGCGGCTTGGACGAACAATGTCCGAACAGAGAGTCTTCGGTTCGAGTGCAGACCCGCTGAAGACCCCCTCGTGACCGAACCGGGAATCGCCCTGCTCGCCGGCACATCGGCGGCGCTTCTGCTCGCCGGTATCGCGGGAACCCTTGTTCCGCCCACGCCGCGACTCGGTCCGCGAGTGCGGCCGTACACAATCGTGAGCAGGGCCGCACTTGGCCGCAGTGCTGATGTCGCGGTCGAGCCCCGCCCGGTAGAGGCTGGCGGAACCCTTGCTCGCCTGTTCGGTCCGCCCGCCGCCGCACTCGGTCGCCCGGTGTCCCGGCTCATCGAGCGCCGAAGTGACGAGTACCTGTCCAGGGCGCTGCGCCATGCCGGTCGCGTCGACACAAACCCTGATGGCTACCGCAAGACGGTGTTGATCCAATCTGCAACTCTGAGTGCTGCTGGGATCGTGGTCGGTGTGTTGATCTTGCGATCGGCCGTGATCGGTTTGCTTCTGGTGGCTTGCGGACTTGTGGTCGGGACAGCTCGTAACCGGGCTCGCCTCGACCGGGAGATCGAGCAACGCAAGGAGCGGATTCGCCTCGAGCTTTATACGGTGAATCAGCTTCTCGCCATGCAGATCCGCAGCGGCGCAGGCCCAGTCCAGGCGACACAACGGATCGTCGACCGCGGCTCAGGCGGCGTCGTCCAGGAGCTGAGCGACGTCATGCTCGCGATCCGCAGCGGCGCGTCTGAGCGCGACGCGTTCGAGAGTGCGGCCGAGGCCACTCCTGAGCCTGCCGCGGCGCGCACATACAAGCTCTTTGCCACTGGCGTCGAGCGAGGCGCCGATTTAGCGGGTGCTTTGAGGGCGCTCAGCGAAGACTTGCGTGACGCCCGTCGCGAAGAACTCCGACGCACAGCAACGAAGCGACGCGCCGCAATGCTCGTGCCCACGATCGCCGTCCTGGCGCCCATCATGCTGCTCTTCATCGCGGCGCCGATCCCGTCGATCGTTTTCGGATCTCCGTGAGCGCCGTTGCTCAGGGCAAAAGAGAGAGGAAAGGAACGACCAATGAAGACTCTTGTGCGTCGTCAACGCACCGCACGGTCTACACGAGACGAACGTGGCTTCACGACCGCGGAGCTACTAGGAAACGCTGCGCTCGGCGTGCTCGCGCTAGTGGTGATCTGGGCCGCGCTTCAAGCAGTCGGTGTGAACGTTGTGAACTGGATCCAGTCACAGCTCATGGGCTGACTCGTACTCTCGGGCTCACCAGGCGGCGAGATTCAGGAATGACGACGATCCAGTTCGTCGCGGCGGCTGGACTCGCACTCGTCGTTTTCGTCTTG
This sequence comes from Acidimicrobiia bacterium, assembly GCA_050743285.1. Taxonomy (GTDB): domain Bacteria; phylum Actinomycetota; class Acidimicrobiia; order IMCC26256; family JACDBD01; genus JBOGFL01. Next base: position 3,771 of record JBOGFL010000242.1, on the reverse strand, counting down.
CTCGCCAACTTCGTCGTCTTCGTCTATGCGCGGGGTGTAGTTCGTGCCGCCGTCGACGAGGGAGCTCGGCGGGGCGGTCGTTTGGGCGCGAGCACCGCAGAGTGCGAAGCCCGAGCCCAAGACATCGTCGACGACCTGCTGGGTGGACGTATGGGCGACGACGTGACGGTGTCGTGTTCAACCTCGGCCGGCATCGTCGTAGCTCGAGGTCGTGCCCGACTCCATGGTTGGCTACCGGCTGTGCCGGACTGGACCTTCACGCTGGAGGGTCGGTCGGTGCAAGAGCGCGCGCCGTGACCGTGAAGCGCCGCGGGCGGGATCGGGGCTTCGTCGCGATCGAGCTCGCCTTCGGCGCCGGACTACTGCTGATTCCTGTCGCGATGCTCGTGTTGACGGTGCCGAGCTGGTCCGAGAGGCAGGCGACGGCTCGCGCGATCGTGCGAGAGGTGACGCGCAGTGCGGCGGTCACGGGCGTCTGTGACCCAGCGGCGGCGGAGACAATCGCCGACACGATGGCGGCAAACCTTGGCGTCGATCCGGCTGAGGTCAGGCTCGATCTTCAGTGCTTTCCCGGGCAACGGCTGCCTCGAGGCGGCGAAATCACGGCCTCCGTGACTGTCCGCATGCCTGCGGTTCACATTCCCGGGGTCACCGACGTGGCGACTTGGCGCTGGACTGCTCGGCACGCAGAGCCCGTCGATCCATATCGGAGCTTCGAGTGAACTCCGAGCGCGGAAGCGTCACGATCTGGATGCTCGGGTTATGCCTGATGATGCTCTTGCTTGGGGGTCTGAGCCTGGACTTGTGGCGGGCCTTTTCAGACCGCCGGTCGCTCGCGTCGGCGGCTGACGCTGCTGCCGTCGCCGGCGCTTCGGCGATCGACATCGACACGTTTCGTGCAACGAACGAAGTTCAGTTGAATCCGGAGCTCGCCGAAGCGAGGGCCCGAGCGAGCCTGGCCGCTCAACTCGATCAGCGGGCACTACGAGGCGCACGGATACAGGCTGACCTTCACCACGTTGTTGTCGAAGCGCAGGGTCGAGTGGAATTTACATTGCTCAACCTGATCGCACCCGGTGACAATTTCGAGGTTCGCGTTCGCGCTACCGCTGAACCGCGCGCTTCTGGCTAGCGCGAAGGTCCGAACGTCTGAGGAAGACGGAGGATCTCGCCGGGGAAGATGAGATCCGGGTCACCTGATCGCAAGACGCCTTGATTCAATGCGACAAGAGCTTGCCAATACGGTGCGATTTCGGCGGCTGGCACATCACTCGCGGCTCGCTCGGCGCCAGCGACCTGCCGGGCCGCGATCGTCCAGAGGCTCTCGCCGCTGACCACGACGTAGGTGCCCGAGTTCGGGCGGGGCAGACGTGAAGCGGGGACAGGAAAGACCGGATTCGAACGCGGTGGCGGTTCGGGCGTCGGTGCCTCCGGAGGAGCCGGCGTTGCCGCTTGCGTGTGCGACCGATCGAGCGGCGGTGCTGCGCGTCCGACGCGTACCGACCCGGCGCGGGAGGCCGGCGCTGAGTCGAGACGACCGGAGCGAGGTTCGACGCTGATCTGTGTCGAATCGGCAATCGGGCCCGCGGTTGCGGCCGGGGCACGGACCAAGAGCGCGGTCGCCAGAAGGCTCGTGACGACGGCGCGATCCAAGGTGCGCCTGGCCGCCGGCAGCGTGAGGGCGCCGACTATGCCGATCAGCACCTCTCGCCGCAGCATCTGCGCCGCGGCATAGAGAAGTGTCGTGCAAAGCAGCCACGACGCGAGCGCGAGGGCGACAACCCGAGCGCTTGCCGCAGTCACGAGTTCAGGGTCGGTCGACTCCAGCCACGTCTGAAGGTCGCTGAACGGGACCTCAAGTCCGGCGACGTGGCCGAGACGTTGAAGCGCGACAACGGCGCCTGACTCCGCGCCGATCAGGAGGGCCGCCGGCGCAACGTCTTTCAGTCGCAGGCCCATTAAAACAATGTAACACAGTCACAGATGCTGCGGATTGGTCTGGGACTAGCGTCCTCGCCTGATGGACGAACCCGACCCGGACAAGTGGCGTGACGCCCTGAAGGCCAGGGCCATGGAAACGCCGCTGCACCAACTGCTCGGGTTCCGGTTCGTCGAGTCTGACGACGGGTCGTTCGTGGTGGAGATGCCCGTCGACGAGGCGGCGCTCAACCAGACCGGCAACCTCCACGGCGGGGCCATCGCCACGCTGATCGACGTCGTCGGCGGCAGCACCGCCGCCCGGGCCAGCGCGTTCCAGCCGGGCGAGAACACCCTGGTCACCGCCGACCTCCACGTCCGCTACCTCGGGCGGCCCCGGGGCGACTGGGTGCGGGGGAAGGGCACGGTGCTCCATGCCGGGCGCAGTCTCATCGTGGTGGAGGTGAAGGTCACCGACCCGGAGGGACGGGTGATCGCCTCGGCCGACTTCTCCTCGATGGTGGTGAGCCTGCGCCAACCGCTGCGGCCCTCGGCCGAGGCCGACGTGCGGGCGCCCGACCTCTAGGCCCGCTACCCGTCCCGGTCGGCCGCGTGAGCCTCGTCGTGGGCCCGGATCACCGCGGCCCGGTCGAGCGTGGTGTCGGCGGTGCGCTCGAACTTGTCCCCGTCGATGGCCACCCGCTCGGCCTTGTCGGGATCGATCTTCACGGGTAGCGACGGTGCCGGCCCCACGAGCGGCGCCAGCTCCGTCGAGCCGTTGAAGATCCCCGCACCGCGTAGGTGTCAGCCCCGGAGCCGTCACGTCCAGCACGCCGGCGATGTTCTCGGAGAAGTCGTCTTCCCGCCCTTCTCGAGCACCAAGTCGCGGACCACGGCGGTCGCCGGGGCCGCCGTCTTCACGAACTTCTTTACCCGGACGGGGCTGCGGCGGCTCCACGACTCCATCGCCCGGGGAAGCTACTCCCGAGGAACCGCCACTTGCGCCGCCGCCGGTGCTACGTTGCCGCCGGTACGCCAACAGGGGGTGCGACGTGACACTGGCAGCAGATCTCTTCAGCCGGTTCGGTCTCGAGGAGGTGTGGCGGTGGCTGCACGTCGTCGTCGGCATCGCCTGGATCGGTCTCCTCTACTACTTCAACCTGGTGCAGGTGCCGGCGTTCGCCGACCTGGACCCCGCCGCCCGCAACCAGTCGATCGACAAGCTCGCCAGCCGGGCCCTGTGGTGGTTCCGGTGGGCGGCGGCGGCCACGCTGCTCATGGGCGTCCTCATCCTGGGCACCCAGGAGAATCTGGAGTCGACGCAGGTCGGTGAGACGGTCGAAACGGGCTTCTCCCCTGACTACTGGGGGACGACCCCGGGCACCACGATCCTGACCGGCATCCTGCTGGCGGTCACGATGTTCCTCAACGTGTGGCTGATCATCTGGCCCAACCAGAAGAAGGTCATCGCCAACGCCCGCAACGTGCTCGCCGGCGGTGAGGCCGACCCCAACGCCGCCGCCGCGGGCCGCAAGGCCCTCCTCGCCTCCCGCACCAACGTGCTGTTCTCGTTCACGATGGTCTGGTTCATGGTGACGACCTCGGCCTCCGAAAAACTGGGCTACGACAGCGCCGACGGCATCCTCGTCTACTGGATCGTCGTCCTCATCATCTGGGCGGTGCTCGAGGCCTACGGGACCGGCATGATCGGCGGCACCGCCGCCGGCGGCCACCGGGTCTGGGAAGAGACCGTGCCCAACATCCTCATCTCCGGCGCGGTCCTCTGGATCGTGTTCCTGATCATCTGGCAGATCTTCTTGAAGGCGTGACGAGCTAGGGGGGAACTCCCGGGAC
>JBOGFL010000241.1:0-2447 GCA_050743285.1 Acidimicrobiia bacterium | reverse complement strand
CTCGCCGGGTGCCCAGGAAGTCCGCGACCCAGACATTGAGGTCGAGACAGACGCGAAGGAGATCCTTCACCGGACCTGCAACCGGTATCAGCGCGGCGTCGTGGTAGCCCGCACCGCCTCGGCCAGGATGTCCTCGTCGCTCTCCAGGGCATCCTCGTGCTGGATTCGCATCGTTTCCGCCACTCGCCGCCGGGCGACCTCGTATTGGGTGGAGACCACGGTCCGGGCGATGGCGCGCAACAGGTTGTGGCGGTCGTCCGGGGTGCCCAGTGCCTCGATGTCACGCAGGGCGGCGCGTACAGTACCCGGCAGGTCGAGGTAGAGCTTCAGCGAAGCGGCTGTGAGCTGGGACGGTGTCCGTCCCTCGCGGGCAGCGATGCCGCGCAGCTTGGATACCGTCTCGGCATCGGCGTGCGCGGAGATGGACTGGCCTGCCATGATCGACACCATAGAACCTACAGGTTCCATAGATGATCCCTTCGGTCGTCCTGGGCAAGCCTTCTCCAGGAGTTCCGGCAAAGGGGGTCGCGAGACGCCTGCCTGTCGCCAACGGTCCTTGACGCAATGCTGGCAGCCCCTGGCAGGATAGAGCCATTCTGCGGAGGGTCAGGCCCCCTGCCCTCTTCCCCACTCCCCAAGCGGAATGAGCATGCCCGCCTCATGCGGATTTCCTGGGGCGCCCTCCGCTGGTGCCATTGGCTCGCGCCGTCGCCGCTTTCGCGAGCGACGTGGCTCGTCAGCCTGCCCGGCCATGAAGGCCCTGGTGCCGACAGCCCCGCCATGAGCCCGATGCGCCCGCGCCGGGCTCGCCGCTGCAGAGGCGCGGGGACGGCGAGGTGGGCGTGAGCCCGTTGTCACCGCCGAGAAGCTTCGCCGTGCCCGCGACCTCGTCGCCAAGGGCCTGACCGTGCGCGACGCGGCGGTGTGCCTGAAGATCGGCAAGACCACCCTCTACGCTACACTCAAGCTGCCCATCTCCTGAGTTGCCCGTTTGTTCGCGAGAGCCGGACACTCAGCGCACTTTCGTGTCCTGACTCCTACAAGATCCTGCTGTCGGTCCTGGCACGCCCTGTCAGCTTTGTCTTCTCCCAAGCCTTTTCTTTATCCCCGCGCGATTACGTCGAAAACCAATCCCGAACAACGACTTGCGGATCGGCCGGGGTCCCAGCAGGCTTCAGGCGGTCATGGGCAGCCCGTTGTCCACAGCGGCTGTCCACAGGCAGCGTCTAAAACAGAGTCTAATAAGATAAAGTCTATGGCGATTTTCTCCTTCCGAATCAGGGCGTTGTCAGGCGTTCATCCCCGCGCGATTCCCGTTCATCCCCGCGCGATTCCCGTCTATACCCGCGCGATTCCCATTTTGGGCTGGCCGTCCACAGGCGGAACGGCTATTCGTCCACAAGGGCAGGAATGCCGGGGGTAGAATGGTCGGGGGTTTGACCGAGGCGGAGCAGGCGAGACTGGAGCGGCTGGCGCGCACGCGCCAGAACACCCGCGGACGCCGCCAGCCCGCCGTCATGCCCTCGAAGCTGGCCAGGACCAGCGCCTTCGCGCCGCGGCGCCACGGCCTCTCTGCCGACGCGGACTTCGTCAGGGTGTACGTCGTGCGACCCCACGCCGTCGTAGAGGTCCGAGGTCGGGAACTGGGCACCCGGCATCGCGACGCGCTCATGGCGCTGTTCAGACTGCGCGCGAAAAGGTTCGAGACCGTCGGCCTGAATGGCGGCACCGCCGCCGTCTACCGGACGACGACGACTTGGCGAGAGATCCTGCTCGCGTCCGGCGTTACCGCCCATGTGAACAATCTTCTTACCGCCTTGCGGGTGTTCGAGGAGTTGAGGAGCGTCACCGTGCGCGTGTTCACCGGTTCCTTCGACGCCTACGAGGCGGCCGTGGCCAAGGGACGTTTGACGTCCGCCGGATGGTCGGACGGGATCATCGGCGCCATCGAGTGGTCGGGCGTGAACTTGGATTCCGAGGTGTCCGTCGCATACGGCGAGTGGGTGAAGAGGACGTTCGAGGAAAAGCACCTCGTCTCGCTCTCTGCCGATATCTACTTCAAGCTCAAGGGCGACTTCGCCCGCGCATGGTGGCCCTACATTGACAGCCAGCCAGCCCACACGTGGCTGGCCCTAGAGACGCTCGCCGAGCTCGTCGGACGGGACTACGCCGCCGAGGACAGCAAGCGGCGCGCCCGCTTCCGTGAGGACGTGGTGTCGGCCTTCGGCGAGATGGAGAAGGCAGGCGGCCTGGGGAGCTGGCGCATGGAAGCGCGCGGGCCCGGCCGGACGAAGTCGTATAGGGTCCACTACACCCACGGTGTCAATCGGCACTGAATTGGGACCCCAGATCGGCACGCAAAAGGGACCCTCTTGTGAGGTGTGTTGAGGGGGCGTTCAGGCGCGGTTCTTGAATCGCCAACTATCGTTGCCGGTCTCGACGATGTC
>JBOGFL010000240.1:0-1704 GCA_050743285.1 Acidimicrobiia bacterium | reverse complement strand
GAGCGCCTGTGAGCCCTGGAAGGGCGTCAGCGGGAAGACGTCGATGTCGCCAGCCTGGAGTGCGAGCACGATCGGCGGCGTGTCGTCGAAGTACTGGATCTCGACCGCGTCCAGGTACGGCTTGCCCGTGTCCCAGTAGTCCGGGTTCTTGACGTAGCTCGCCGACTGCTTGGGCACGTACTCTTGGAGGATGAACGGGCCCGTCCCGATCCCGCCCTGCGTGAACTGGCCGACCTCGTAGTTCCCGGGCAGGATCGCGGAGTTGTAGTTCAAGGCCGAGACGATGAACGGGAAGTCGACGAAGCCGCGGTCGAGGTTGAAGCGCACCGTCTGCTCGTCGACCTTCTCCGTCGCGCCCTGCGAGAGCACGCCGGCGAACACCGACAGCGCGGCCGACTGGCTGGCAGGATCGGTGATCCGCTCGAAGCTCGCGACGACGTCGTCGACCGTCAGCGGCGACCCCTCCTGCCACTTGACGCCCTCGCGGATCGTGAACTCCCAGACATCCGGCGAGACGCCGGTCCACGACGTCGCGAGCTTTGGGATCAGCCCAAGGTCGGGATCGGGAAAGACGAGGTACTCGACCGAGGGCTGGGCCGTAAAGATGGCGGGGGCATTGAACATCGTCACCGGATCGACGTCGGCGGCCGGCACGGTGATGCCGAAGCGGCCCGTGCCGCCCTGTACCGGTTCCCCGGCCCCGGTCGTCGTCCTTTGGCCGGTCGTCGCACCCTCCTCGCCACCGCCGCCGCAGGCAGCGACGAGTGCTGCGATCGCCGGCACGGAGAACCCCGCGACGGTCGCCCTTCGGATCAGATCGCGACGCGTCATGCGTCCGGCCCGCACTTCTTCGACAAGGTGGTACTCGTAGTCGTTCACTTCTCCTCCTTAGCCGTAGCGGGGACCCCGGCGCACGCGGGCGTCGGTTGAGGGGAGCAAGGCTCGGCTCCTGGTGGCTGCGCTGGGCACCGGCCCGCAACCAGGGTCAAGGTGAAGCGCTTCAGTGGATCAACGTCCTTGGTGCCAACGGGACGCGGCCCGAGCCGCCTGGGGAGAGAGCCGATGCGAGTTCAAGCCATGGCATTGTCAGCCGCTGCCTCCAGAAGACTGCGATGTCCCGCGAACCCACCGCCGGCCGTTTCCAACGGGATGAGAGAGGCCACGCCTTCAGCCAGCGGTTTAAGGATGTCCGTCACTCGCCTGACTAGCTACGACTTGTGTCGCAAAGTGAGCCGATAAGATCGAGGAATGATCGCACTGCATCCGGCAGGCGTCAAGGAAGAGCCGAACAGAGGGCCACGGGGAGTCGAGGTCGGACCGCTTCCGCGACCGGCCAGGCGTCTATCGTCGCCATGAACCCCTGGGTGGCCGAGTCTGTCGCGAAGCGCGACATGGAGGCGTCGGCGTCTTCGGCGGTGCGCCAGTGGACCAGGACGACGCACTCTCCGCCCTCGCCCGGGCGACTTGCCGGCTAAAAGACGCCCGCTTGCTTGATGATGTAGTCGGACTCGACGACCCCGTTCTGCTCGATGAACGCGTCGTGGGTCGCACCTGGTGCCAGGCGAACGTGGGCGATCTCGATGACCGTCATGCCTACCCCTTTCACGTTGATGACGGGACGGCCTGTCCGACCTAGCGTGCCATGACGAGGATGTCCCGCTCGTCGTGGATTTTCGTGACGGCGGTCCCGGTGTGCTCGGTTAG
>JBOGFL010000239.1:0-3156 GCA_050743285.1 Acidimicrobiia bacterium | reverse complement strand
CAAGCTCGCTGACCCGTGGAAGCGCTTCGTCCATGACGCGCTCGACGCCCGACGCCGTTACGACCAGGCGTGCAAGTCGGCGTCGGAGGGGCCGCTGCGCGACCGGCTGGTCGAGATCGGCCAGCGGCTCGACGCCGCCGTGCAGGAGGTATGGCGGATCGCCCGCCGGGGTGACGCGCTCGTTGACGGGATCAGCCGGATGGACACCAACGACGCCCGCCGCCAGCTGGCGGCGATGCAGGGGTCCAGCGACAGCGAGGCCCACCGAGGCACGGTCGCCGCGCTCGAGGCCCAGCTGGCGTCGGCCGACCGCCTGGAGGTGGTGGCGATCGATGCCCGCGACCGCCTCCGGCTCATGGACGCCCGCCTCGACGAGGCAGTCGCGCGCGCCGTCGAGCTGTCGCTGCGGGCCGAAGACGTCGGGGAGTTGCGCGGCCTCGGCAGCGATGTCGACAACCTGGTCGGCGAGATGGAGACCCTGCGCCAGGGCCTCGACGAGGCGGGGCAAGCTGCCGCCGGGGTGGCATAGGCTCGCGCCCATGATCAAGCTGATTCGCAAGTGGTGGCGGTACTTGACTGCCAAGCTCACCGGGCAGTTCGAGGAGTCGGCCGACCCGAAGGTCCAACTCGAGCAGGCGATCCGGGAGGCGCAGGTCCAGCACCGGCGCCTCACCGAGCAAGCGGCCAACGTCATCGCGCAGCAGAAGCAGACGCAGCTGCGGCTCGAGCGGGCCATCGACGACCTCGGCAAGGCCAACGGCTCGGCCAAGCAGGCGCTGATGCTCGCCGACGAGGCGGCCAAGAACGGCGACGCCACCAAGTCGGGCGAGTACGCCGACGCGGCCGAAGCATTCGCGGGCAAGCTGATCTCGCTCGAGAAGCAGATCGCCGAGTTGAAGGAGATGCTCCTCAACTCGACCAAGGCGGCCGACTCGGCCAAGGCCGCGGTGCAGCAGAACGCCTCGGCTCTCCAGCGCAAGTACTCCGAGCGGGAGAAGCTCCTCAGCCAGCTCGACCAGGCGAAGATGCGCGAGGAGATGAACAAGGCGATGACGCAGCTCACCGCCACCGTCGGCGACGAAGTCCCGACGTTCGCCGAGGTTCAACGCAAGATCGAGGAGCGCCTGGCCAAGGCCGAGGGAATGGCCGAGCTCACCGGCGCGTCGGTCGAGAGCCGGATGCTCGAGGTCGAGCAGGCGAGCGACCGGGCCGAAGCCCAGGCCCGCCTCAGCGAACTGCGCACGCAGCTCGGGCTGAAGGCGCCCGAGCCGGCCCAGCTCCCCGCGGCCGAGGAGCCGCAGAAGACCGAGGGCTGAACCGCCTCCGCGCAGAAGTGGGTCAGAACGGGTCGTGGATGGGGCCGTAGCGGCGCTTGAAGTACATCCGCATCGGGATGATCAGCAGCCAGACGTACTTGGCGACAACGGCGTTCACGAACGCGACCGGGATGGCCGCGATGAAGACCACCGGTATCGAAGCGCCGCGCATCAGGGCATGGGTGATGTACCTGTCGCTCACCGCGGGGTCGATCAAGCGGTGGCCCACCGCGGCGTACCACGTGAGCGACACCATGCTCAACCCCGTCGCCGCCAGCGCGGCCGAGTACAAGACCGTCGCGGTGGTGGTCTCCGGATAGTCGCCGAAGAGCTCGGTGGGGTACGGAACGAGCACGACGAGGAACAAGACCACGAGGTTGATCATGATCAGCTTCGGGTCGGATCGGCGCACGATCTGGAAGAGACGATGGTGCGCGATCCAGTAGCGGGCCACGATGAAGAAGCTGAGCGCGAAGCCCACGAAGTTGGGGATCTGGTCGCGAAGGTACGAGCGCAGCTGGCCGTCGACGTCGTCGCCGTGGAGCTCGGGCGCGTTCAGGGTGAGCACCAGTAGCGTCATCGCGATGGCGAACACGCCGTCGCTGTAGCCGACCAACCGGTCGAGCTCGAACCAACGCTCGGCGCCGGCTTTGCGCTCCTCCGCCATGCGCGTCAGATCAGCTTGCCGACGTCGTCCTGCTTGGCCCGCACCGCGTCGGCCGCCGCTTGGAGCGCAGTCCGCTCCTCCTCGGTCAACGGCAGCTCGATGATCTTCTCCACGCCGCCCTTGCCGATGACCGCAGGCACGCCGAGGTAGACATCGGAGATGCCGTACTCGCCGGTGAGCCACGCGCAGACGGGCATCTGCGCCTTGCTGTCCTTCACGACCGCCTCGACCATCTTGGCCGCCGCGCTACTCGGGGCGAAGTACGCCGAGCCGGTCTTGAGGTAGCCGACGATCTCGGCACCGCCGTCGCGGGTTCGCTGCGCGAAGTCGTCGATCAGCTCCTGCTCGACGAGACCCGAGAGCGGCTTGCCGTCGATCTCGACGATCGACGGCACCGGCACCATCGTCTCGCCGTGCGAGCCGAGTGTGATGGCGGCCACGTCGGCCGGGTGCACGCCGAGGTGCTCGGCGACGAAGTGCTTGAAGCGGGCGGTGTCGAGCATGCCGGCCTGGCCCATGACCCGCGGCCGGGGAAAGCCGCTCACTTCGGCGGCCAGCATCGTCATCTCGTCGAGCGGGTTCGACACCACGATGATCACCGCCTCGGGCGAGCCGGCCACGAACAGCCTCGTCACCTCGCTCACGATCTTGGCGTTGACCTCGAGCAGGTCCATTCGGCTCATGCCCGGCTTGCGGGGCAGTCCGGCGGTGATCACGCACACGTCCGAGTCGGCGGTCTCCTCATACCCGTTGGTCCCGATGATCCGGGTGCGGAATCCCTCGATCGACCGGCTCTGCATCATGTCGAGCGCAAGGCCCTGAGGCTTGCCTTCGATGATGTCGGTCATCACGACCTCGTCGACGAGGTCGTGTTCGGCGATCCGCTGGGCCAGGGTCGACCCGTAGAAGCCGGTTCCGACGACTGTGCACTTGCTCACTGCGCCTCGCTCTCATCGTCTTCTCGATCCTGGGTGACGAGCACCGCCAGAAGTACCTCGCGGGCCTCACTGAGCTCGGCGATGCGTTCGGCGGCTCCGCGCGATCCGGCGCCGTGATCGGGATGCGCCTGCCGCACCAGACGGCGGAAGCGCGCCTGTACGTCGACACGTTCGAGCGACATACCTGCCCGCAGCCCCAACACCTCCATCGCCCACCGCCGCTCGGCGGGCACAC
>JBOGFL010000238.1:0-1990 GCA_050743285.1 Acidimicrobiia bacterium | reverse complement strand
GTCGAGGAGTGTCACGATCGCGGCATGACGCACGCCATCCCGCTCAAGGTGACGCTCCGCCTCGTCGTGTACGAGCAGGACAAGAGCGCGCGGCACCGGGCCGTCAAGGACATCAAGGAGCAGGAGGTCTACCTCGGCGAGCTCCCGCTCATGACCGAGAAGGGCACCTTCATCATCAACGGCACCGAGCGCGTGGTCGTCAGCCAGCTCCAGCGCTCGGCCGGGGTGTTCTTCGACGACGATCGGGGCAAGACGCTGGCGTCGGGGAAGAAGATCTTCTCGGCCCGGATCATCCCGTACCGCGGCTCGTGGGTGGAGTTCGAGTTCGACGCCAACGACATCCTGCAGGTGCGCATCGACCGCCGGCGCAAGATGCTCGCGACCGCGTTTCTGCGCGCCTTCAAGTACCTCGAGACCTACGACGGTGGGAAGCAGAAGGGGGACGTCCTCTCGGACGAGGAGATCCTCGGCACCTTCTACGACCTCGAGGAGGTCGTCGGCTTCGAGGACGGCGCCGCCGTCGTCAAGCTGAACCCGGAGATTCACCGGCACGAGACGCCGGTCGCGGAAGACATCAAGCCGCCCCGGCATCGTGAGGCGATCGTGCAGGCCGGCCGGCGCCTCAACAAGGCCCGCGTGGAACGGATGGTCGAGGCGGGGATCGCGAAGTTCCCGGTCCCCATGGGCTGGATCGAGAACCGCCGCACCGGCGGCCGGGTGGTCGACGCCAAGACGGGAGAGGTCCTGCTCGAGGCGAACCAGCTCCTGACGTCGAACGAGCTGGCCAAGATCGCGGCCCGCCCCGTCGCGCCCTTCAAGGTCGTCTTCGAGGATCCGGACAAGAACGACGCCTCGATCCACGAGACGCTGGGGCGGGACACGCACCGGAACCCGGACGAGGCCCTCGTCGAGATGTACCGGCGCTTGCGTCCGGGAGATCCACCCACCGTGGAGTCGGCCCGCGCGCTCTTCCGGGGGATGTTCCTCGACGCGCGACGCTACGACCTGGCGCGGGTCGGGCGCTTCATGCTGAACAAGAAGCTGGGGACGGAGTCGCCGCTCAACTGGAAGACGCTCCGGACGGAAGACATCGTGGCGGTGGTGCGGCGTCTCTTGGCGGTCAAGCAGGAGCGCTACCCGACGGACGACATCGACCACCTCGGGAACCGGCGCGTGCGGTCGGTCGGCGAGCTCCTGGAGAACCAGTTCCGCGTGGGCCTCACCCGCATGGAGCGCGCCATCAAGGAGCGGATGTCCATCGCGGACATCGAGAGCCTCATGCCGCACGACCTGGTGAACGCGAAACCGGTGTCGGCGGTCGTCAAGGAGTTCTTCGGCTCCTCGCAGCTGTCCCAGTTCATGGACCAGACGAACCCGCTGGCGGAGCTGACGCACAAGCGCCGGCTGTCCGCCCTGGGTCCGCGCGGCCTCTCGCGGGAGCGCGCCGGGTTCGAGGTGCGCGACGTCCACCCGACGCACTACGGGCGCATCTGCCCCATCGAAACGCCCGAAGGACCGAACATCGGACTCATCTCGTCCCTGTCCACCTACGCGCGGATCAACGAGTTCGGGTTCATCGAGACGCCGTACCGGCGGGTCGAGGCCGGCGTCGTCTCGGACGACATCATCTTCCTCACCGCGCTCGAGGAAGAGCAGGTCGTCATCGCCCAGGCCAACGCCGAGATCGACAAGCGCGGGAAGTTCGTGGCCGAGCGCGTCGAGGCGCGCAAGAGCGGCGAGTTCAAGCTGGTGCCGCCGGAGGAGGTCCAGTACATGGACGTCTCCCCGAAGCAGCTCGTGTCGGTGGCGGCCAGCCTGATCCCGTTCCTGGAGAACGACGACGCCAACCGGGCCCTCATGGGCTCGAACATGCAGCGCCAGGCCGTGCCGCTGCTCAGGACCGACGCGCCGCTGGTGGGCACCGGGATGGAGCGGGTGGTGGCGCGCGACTCGGGGGTGACCGTGGTCGCCCGGCGCGACGGCCTGGTCG
>JBOGFL010000237.1:0-4371 GCA_050743285.1 Acidimicrobiia bacterium | reverse complement strand
CGGTGGTCCGGCGGCACGCCGGCGTATCGGGGCAGCTCATCACTCGAGCCGCCCGTCGGGAGCGGGTTGCCGCCATGGTCGGAGGGGGCGACGAGGTGGCCGACGCAGCTGTCGTGCCGTCCACCCGGCCACGTGAGTTCCCGCCCGTGCTCGACCTGCTCGCACCGGCCTGCGGCGTCGGCGGGATTCTCGGCGCCGCGGCCGCCGTCGGGGGCGACTACCCGCTGAGCGTCTGGCGGCTCGTCGCCGGCACGCTGCTCATGGGGGCGGTGAGCGACGCGATGCTGCTCGGTCACTGGTACCTCGTGCAGCCGGGGCTTGGCCGGGCGCCGATCCGGGAACTCGTGTGGTGCACGATCTTCGTCTGGCCCGTCGAGATCGCCGCCTTCCTCTGGCCGACGGGCATGGTCCAGGTGCTGCACGGGACCGTCGACGACGGCTGGGACGGGCTCCTCGGCTGGACCTGGCTCGCGTGCGCGGCCACGACTCTCGGTCTGGCGGTGCTCACGCTGCTCGCGCTGCGGGAGCGGGCGTACTCGGCGGTGATGGCGGCGACGGGACTGCTCTATCTCGCGATCCTCACCGCGTTCGGCACCGACCTGATCGCCCGCGCCGTGCTCGCGCCCTGAGCGGCCGCTTACTCGATCGGGAGCTCGGCCAGGATGGTGAGGAGCTCGGTCTTGCGCTCCTCGAAGTCTTCCGAGGTCATCCGCCCGGCCTTGTACTGCTCGTGGGCGACCTCGATCTGCTCGAGTATCTCCGCCGGCGAGAGGTCGGGGCGGACCTCGTCACTGTCGGTGATGGTGGCGCCCGGGCCTTCGAGGCCCTCGCCTTCGCCTTCGCCCCGGTCGGCGGCGGCCCGCTCCTGGCGACGCTCGCGCTTGGCGGCGGCTTTGGCCTTTTTGTCCCGCTCGCGCTGGAGCTTCTCGAAGGTCGTGCGCCGGGTCGCCATGGAGTTCAAAGTTTACCAACGATTCGCGGCGACGCGTTCGCCATCGGCCGCGTATGCGCAGATTGCACGGTTCTTCCGCCCGCGCCGCGAGTGGCTGCTCAGGCGATGAAGTACTTGGCCTCGGGGTGCGGGACGACGATCGCGGTCGTCGACTGCTCGGGTTCGAGCTGGAACTCCTCGGTCAGCTTCACCCCGATGCTGCCGAAGTCGAGCAGCTCGTCGACCAGGGCCTGCTGCTCGAGGTCGGGGCACGCGGGATAGCCCCACGAGTAGCGCGAGCCCCGGTACTGCTGGCGAAACAGTCCGGCCAGCGTCGGCCCGTCCTCGTCGGCGAAGCCCCAGTCCTCCCGGATACGGCGGTGCCAGAGCTCGGCCAGCCCCTCGGCCATCTCGACACCCAGCCCGTGGCACTGCAGATACTCGCGGTACCGGTCGGCCCCGAAGAGCTCGCGCGCGCGTTCACTCGCCCGCTCGCCCATCGTCACGAGGTGGAATGCGGCGTAGTCGGCGTCGCCCGAGTCGGCCGACCGGAAGAAGTCGCTGATGCAGAGGAAGCGGCCCTTGCGTTGCCTCGGGAAGCGGAAGCGGCCCCGCTCCACGCGCCGGTCGTCGTCGCCCCACACGACGAGGTCGTCGCCGTCGGAGTTCACCGGGAAGTAGCCCCAGGCGACCGCCGGCACCAGCCAGCCCTCCGCCTTGGCCTGCTCCAGCTCGTCGCGCAGGACGGGCCGCAGCCGGCCCTTGAAGTCGTCGTCGGACTCACCCGACTGGGGCCGGAACTGCCACTGGTTGCGGAACAGCGCGGTCTCGTTCACGTAGGCGCTGATCTCGTCGAGGGAGATGCCTTTGGCGACACGCGAGCCGAGGAACGGCGGCGCGAAGACGGTCACGTCGGTGGCGACATCAGAACGCGCCGGGACTGCGACCGGCTCGGCGGTATCGGCCGCCGGGCGGGGCGGCAGCTTGCGCCCGCCCGGGGCCCGGCCGAAGTCAGGGTCGAGCGCGCCGGTGCGCTTGCCTTCCATCAGCGTGTCCATCGTGTGGAGGCCCTCGAACGCGTCCTTCCCGTAGAACAACCGCCCCTCGTACACCTCGCGCAGGTCGCGCTCCACGTAGTTGCGCGTGAGCGCGGCGCCGCCCAGCAGCACCGGGATCTTCTCCAAACCGCGGGTGTTCAGCTCCTGGAGGTTGTCGCGCATGATGAGGGTGCTCTTCACGAGCAGGCCGCTCATGCCGATGGCGTCGGCATCGACCTCGACCACCTTGTCGACGAACTCGGGCAAGGGCACCTTGATGCCGAGGTTGTGCACCTCGTAGCCGTTGTTCGTGAGGATGATGTCAACGAGGTTCTTGCCGATGTCGTGCACGTCGCCCTTCACGGTGCCGAGCACGACACGGCCCTTGCCCCCGCCGTCGGCCTTCTCCATGTGCGGCTCGAGATGAGCCACCGCCGCCTTCATCGTCTCCGCGCTCTGGAGCACGAACGGAAGCTGCATCTCGCCCGATGCGAACAGGTCGCCGACGACCTTCATCCCCGCGAGCAAGACATCGTTGATGATCGACAGCGCGGGCCGGTCAGCGAGCGCCTGGTCGAGATCGGCCTCGAGCCCGTCGCGATCGCCGTCGATGATCCGGTGCTTCAGCCGCTCGTCGACCGGCCAACCGGAGCGGTCCTCCTTCTCGGTCGCCCCCGCCTCGACGCCCTCGAACAACGCCATGAGCTCGGTGAGCGGGTCGTAGCCGTCTCGCCGGCGGTCGTAGACGAGATCGAGCGCGACCTCCCGCGCCCGCTCGTCGATGCGGTGCATGGGCAGGATGCGGGCCGCGTGCACGATGGCGGCATCGAGGCCGGCCTGGCGGCATTCGTGCAGGAACACGCTGTTCAGCGTGTGCCGGACCGCAGGGGCGAGCCCGAAGCTGACGTTCGAGACGCCCAGGATCGTGTGCGCGCCCGGGAGCTCCGTCTCGACGCGGCGGATCGCGTCGATCGTCTCGATCCCGTCGCGGCGAAGGTCCTCCTGGCCCGACCCGAGCGGGAACGTGAGCATGTCGAAGATGAGATCAGTCGGGTCGAGCCCGTAGCGCTCGGTTGCGAGCTCGTAGATTCGCCGGCAGACGCGCAGCTTCCAGTCGGCATCGCGCGCCTGTCCCTCCTCGTCGATTGCAAGGCAGATGACGGCGGCGCCGTAGTCGCCCGCCAGGCTGAACACGCGGTCGAGCCGGGAGCCGGGCGCCTCGCCGTCCTCGAGGTTCGCCGAGTTGAGTATCGACTTGCCGCCCGAGAGCTGGAGTCCGACTTCCAACACCTGCGGCTCGGTGGAGTCGAACACCAGCGGCAGCGCGGCCTGGGTGGCGAAGCGGCTCGCGATCTCGTGCATGTCGACGGTGCCGTCGTGGCCGACGTAGTCGACGCACACGTCGAGCACGTGCGCACCCTCCTTGACCTGATCGCGGGCCATGAGCACACAGGCGTCCCAGTCCTCGGCGAGCATCGCCTCCCGGAACTGTTTCGAGCCGTTGGCGTTGGTGCGCTCACCGACGGCGAGGAACGCGGTTTCCTGGTCGAACGGGACGTGGCTGTAGATCGACGCGCACCCGGGCTCGAAGTCAGGTTCACGCGGCGCCGGTGGGCGGAAGCCGACGCGCTCGACCACCTGGCGGATGTGCTCGGCGGTCGTCCCGCAGCACCCACCGACGATGTTGACGCCGAACTCGGTCACGTTGCGCTCGTGGGCGGTGGCCAGGTCTTCGGGCGTCAGGTCGTAATGCGTGCGGCCGTCGACCACCGACGGCAGGCCGGCGTTCGGCAGGCACGACAGCAGGGTGCGGGCGTGCTGGCCGAGGTAGCGCAGGTGCTCGGTCATCTCGGCGGGTCCGGTGGCACAGTTGAGGCCGATCGCGTCGGGCCGGAGCGCGTCGAGCGTGGTGAGGGCGGCGCCGATCTCGGAGCCGATCAGCATCCGGCCGGTCGTCTCCATGGTTACCTGCGTCATCAGCGGCACTTCGCGGCCGGCGGCGGCCATCGCCCGCCGGCACGCGACAACCGCCGCCTTGCCTTGCAGCAGGTCGTAGACGGTTTCGACGAGCAGCACGTCGACCCCGCCGGCGAGGAGTCCCTCGACCTGCACCTGGTACGCGTCGCGCAGCTCGGCGAACGGGATCGCGCCGAGCGACGGCAGTTTCGTCCCCGGGCCGATCGAGCCGATCGCGAACCGCGGCCGGTCGGAGGTCGAGTGGTCGGCGGCGACCTCCTTGGCGATACGCGCCGCCTCCTCGTTGATCGCGAACGTCCGCTCCGGGATGCCGTACTCGGCAAGCACCACCGGAAACGCCCCGAAGGTCGCGGTTTCGGTGGCGTCGGCGCCGGCGGCCAGGTAGTCGGCGTGCATCTCGGCGATGAGCTCGGGCCGGGTGAGGAC
>JBOGFL010000236.1:0-4527 GCA_050743285.1 Acidimicrobiia bacterium | reverse complement strand
GTCACCGAGCGCTTCCTCGGCAAGAACAAGTTGGGCACCACCAAGCGCGGCATCGGACCGGCGTACGCGGACAAGGCGCTGCGCGTCGGCTTGCGGGTGCAGGACCTGCTCGACGCCAAGATCTTCCGCCAGAAGCTCGAACTCGTGCTGCGGGAGAAGAACGGTGTGCTGGCCAAGGTGTACAACCGACTGCCGCTCGACGCCGACGAGATCGCGACGCAGTACCTGGCAATGGCACCCAGGCTCGAGCCGCACATCGACGACACGGTGCACCTCGTGCACGACGCGCTCGACGCCGGTCAGCGGGTCCTGTTCGAGGGCGCCCAGGCGACGTACCTCGATCTCGATCACGGCACGTATCCGTTCGTCACGTCGAGCAACCCGATCGCCGGGGGAGTCGGAACCGGGGCCGGCGTGGGGCCGCGCGCCATCGACCGCATCATCGGGGTCACCAAGGCGTACGTCACGCGGGTGGGGAGCGGTCCCTTCCCGACCGAGTTGCCCGAGGGCGATGATGTCGGCGACCTCCTTGTCGACCGAGGCCGCGAGTTCGGCACCAACACCGGTCGCCGCCGCCGGCCCGGCTGGCTCGACGGCGTCATGCTGCGCCACGCGGTGCGGCTCAACTCCTGTTCGGAGATCGCGCTCACAAAGCTCGACGTGCTCGCGCCGTTGCCCGAAGTAGAGGTGTGTGTCGCCTACGAGGACGATGCCGGCCGGCGCTACGAACACGTGCCCTACCACCAGTCGGTGTTGCACAAGGTGCGGCCTGTCTACGAGACGCTCCCGGGCTGGGGCACCGAGATCGAGACCGCGTCCCGCATCGACGACCTGCCGCCCGCCTGCCGTGACTACGTGCACTTCGTCGAGCGGCTCGCGGGCGTGCCAGTTTCGTTCTGCTCGGTCGGCCCGGCGCGCGACCAGACCGTCGTGTTCCCGCGCGCGGCTTAGCGTGCGCGTCCTCGTTGTCGGCTCCGGGGGCCGCGAGCACGCGTTGGCGTGGGCGCTGGCGCGCTCGCCGCTCGTCGACGAGGTGGTGGCCGCGCCCGGGAACCCCGGCATCGAGGCGGTCGGCGTCTGCGTGCCGGTCGACGTCGAGGACGCGGCCGCGGTCGCGAAGGTAGCCGACGAGGTCGACGCCGAGCTCACGGTTGTCGGTCCCGAGGTTCCTCTGGTCGCCGGGGCAGTCGACGCCATCGAGGCGCGCGGGCGCCTCGCCTTTGGACCGCGCGCCGCCGGCGCCCAGCTCGAGGGCTCGAAGAAGTGGATGAAAGAGGTACTCGGCGCCGCCGGCGTTCCGACTGCGCAGCACGCGTCGTTCACCGCTGGGAACGAGGCGGACGCGCTCGCGTTCCTCGAGACGCTCCCGGGCCTGTACGTGGTGAAGACCGACGGCCTGGCCGCGGGCAAGGGCGTCGTCGTCACCGAGTCGCTGCCCGAAGCGCGCGACGCGGTGCGGGCCTATCTTTCGGGCTCCGCTTTCGGTGACGCCGGCCGCACGCTCGTCATCGAGGAGGGGCTGACCGGCCCCGAGCTGTCTCTCCTCGCCTTCTCCGACGGACGGGGCGCGGAACCGCTGGCGCCGGCCCAAGACTTCAAGCGCATCGGCGACGGCGACGCCGGCCCCAACACCGGGGGCATGGGCGCGTACTCACCGGTTCCCGCCGCGGGCCGCGACGTCGTCGCCACTGTCATCGACCGGGCGATGATCCCTACCCTGCGGGAGCTGCAACGCCGCGGCGTCGACTACCGCGGCGTGCTCTACGCCGGGCTCATGCTCACGCCCGCCGGCGTCAAGGTGCTCGAGTACAACGTGCGCTTCGGCGACCCCGAATGCCAGGTCGTCGTTCCCCGGCTTGCGGGCGACCTGGCCGAGCACTGCCTCGCGGTCGCTCGGGGCAGCCTGCTGCCGGCCCGTTTCTCGGGTGACGCGTGCGTCACGGTGGCGCTGGCGAGCGAGGGCTACCCGGCGACGACCCGTACCGGCGACGTGATCGAGGGCGTCGACGACGCTGCGCGCGTGCCGGGGGTGCTCATCTTCCACGCCGGCACCAAACGGGTCGACGGCGAGCTCGTCACCGCCGGAGGTCGCGTCCTGAACGTCACCGCCACGGCGCCGAACCTCGCAGATGCGCGCGCCCGCGCGTACGAAGCGGTGGCGAAGATCTCCTGGCCGGGTGTCCAGTATCGGCGCGACATTGCCGCTCGGCCGACTACCGGCGGCGACGTAGCATCGGGACAGTGATCCCCCGCTACCAGCTCCCCGAGATGGCGGAGCTGTTCACCGACGAAGCCCGGCTCGCGAACTGGCTCGAGGTGGAACTACTGGTGGTGGAGGCACAGGCGAAACTCGGGATCATCCCGCTCGCCGATGCCGAAGCGATCAGGGATCGGGCCCGCGTCGCTGCGGTCGAAGTCGAGGAACGCGAGCGTGTCACCGACCACGACGTGGCCGCCTTCGTCGACGTCGTACAGGCGAGTGTCGGAATGCCGGCGGGCGCCTGGGTGCACCACGGGCTGACGTCCTCCGATGTCGTCGACACCGCGTTGTCGGTCACCCTGGCGCAGGCCTGCGACCTGATGATCGACGCCGCCGGCGCACTCGAGCACGCCATCGCCGACCGGGCGCGGGAGCACCGCGACACGCCCCTCGTCGGGCGGACACACGGCATTCACGCCGAGCCGACGACGTTCGGAGCGAAGCTCGCGCTGTGGGCCCTACAGGTTCGGCGGGACAAGGCCCGCCTCGAACAGGCCCAGCGCGTGGTCTCGGTGGGCAAGCTGTCGGGCGCGGTCGGCACCTACTCCAACATCGATCCCGAAATCGAGGCGTTCGTGTGCGAGCGGCTCGGACTCGAACCAGTACCCGCCACCCAGGTGATTGCCCGCGACCGGCACGCCGAGTTCCTGTACGCCTGCGCGTCGGTGGGCGCGTCGGTGGAGTCGTTCGCAACCGAGATCCGCCACTTGCAGCGCACCGAGGTCGGTGAGGTGGAGGAGCCCTTCCGGACCGGCGCCCAGAAGGGCTCGAGCGCGATGCCGCACAAGCGCAATCCGGTCAAGTCGGAGCAGCTGAGCGGCTTGGCCCGGGTCCTGCGGGCCGACCTGCAAGCCGGCCTCGAGAACGTCGCGCTCTGGCACGAGCGCGACATCTCGCATTCGTCGGTCGAGCGGATCGTCTTGCCCGATGCGGCTCAGCTTGCGTACTACCTGCTCGTGCAGTTCCGTCGCATCGTCGACGGCCTCGTCGTGCACGCCGACCGGATGCGGGAGAACCTCGACGCGTCGTTCGGGCTCGTCTTCAGCCAGGCGGTCCTGCTCGCGCTGGTCGAGTCGGGACGCTCGCGCGATGACGCCTATCGGATCGTGCAGCGCAACGCCGAGACGTCCTGGCGCGAGCGGCGACCCTTCCGGGTCGTACTGGCTGCCGACTCGGAGGTCGGACTGTCCGACGCGTCACTCGATCAGTGCTTCGCCCTCGATCGCGCCCTCGCCCACGCGGGCCGCGCCGTCGACGCCCTGTGACGCGCCTCGCGCTCCCGCACCACTACACCGGGAAAGTGCGCGACCTCTACGAGGTGGGCCACGACCGGATGCTCATCGTCGCCTCCGACCGGCTTTCGGTTTTCGACGTCGTCCTTGACGACGAGATCCCCGACAAGGGCCGCGTGCTCACCGCCCTGTCAACGTTCTGGTTCGACCGCACCGCCGACCTCTTCCCGAACCATCTCGTGTCGGCCGACCCCACCGACTTTCCCGAGACCGCCGGCAGTGACGTCGCCGGTCGGGCCATGCTCGTGCAGTCGACGCGACCGGTGCGCCTCGAGTGCATCGCCCGGGGCTACCTGTTCGGCTCGGCGTGGGCCGACTACTCGGAGACCGGCACCGTGCAGGGCCGCCGCCTTCCCGAAGGTCTTCGTCAGGCCGAGCGCCTGCCGGAGCCGATTCTCACGACGACCACCAAGGCGGAAACCGGTCATGACCTCCCGCTCACGGACGCCGAAGCCGCCGAGCTCGTCGGCGCCGACCGGCTCGACCGCATTCGGGCCGCGACCCTCAGCCTGTATCGCTTCGGGGCTGAGCACGCGGCGGCGTGTGGGCTTGTCTTGGCCGACACGAAGTTCGAGTTCGGCGAGCGCGACAGCGAGCTGCTCGTCATCGACGAGGCGCTGACCCCCGACTCGTCCCGCTACTGGGATGCCGAAACCTACGAGGTCGGCACCTCACCGGCGTCATTCGACAAGCAGTTCGTGCGCGACCACTACCTCGGCACCGGATGGGGCCAGACCCCGCCTGCGCCGCCGTTGCCGCCGTCGGTGATCGACGGCACGCGCGCTCGCTACGTGGAAGCATACGAACGGATCACCGGCGAAAGCTTCGACGAGTGGCACGCGCCCGATTCGTGATCGAAGTCGGTACGATCGGCACGTGAGGTTCGAAGCCCGGATCGACGTCAGTCACCTGCCGGGCATCGCCGACCCGCAGGGCGCCACCGTCGAGCGGGCACTGCCCGCGCTCGGGTACGAC
>JBOGFL010000235.1:0-8854 GCA_050743285.1 Acidimicrobiia bacterium | reverse complement strand
AGCGTTGGCTCGCCGCTCTCCACCTCGAGGAGGTTGCGCACCATCACCCCCGGAGCCTGTCGGGCGGCGAACGGCAGCGCGTGGCCATCGCCGCCGTCGCGGTGGGCGGAGCCGACGTGCTGCTCCTCGACGAGCCGACCCGGGGCATGGACGCCCCCTCCCGGGCTGCACTCGAGCACGCGATCCGCGAGCACACGGAGGGCGGCGGGGCGGTGGTGCTGGCGACGCACGACGTCGAGTTGGCGGCACGCTGCGCCACCCGCACGGTGGTGCTCGGCGACGGCGAAATCGTCGCCGACGGCCCGGCACGCGAGGTGCTCTCGGGCTCGTTGTTCGCCCCTCAGGTGCTGCGGGTGCTCCCGCCGTTCGTCACCGTCCAGGAGGTGCAGGCCGCGATGGCGCCGGCCCAGTCGTGAGCCGGCGATTGCGCCCGTCGATCGTCTACGCGCTGATGGTCGTCCTCGGCGCGGCCGCGTTCCTCTACCCCTTCTGGCTCCCCGGCGACGCGCTCCCCGACCAGGCGCACAGCGGTGACGCCCCGCTCGTCGCCGCCGCCGCCGGCGCGCTGGTGGTCGCCGCGGTTGCGCTCGAGGTGCGCCGGGGAACGATGAACGGCGCGACCGTCGCGCTGCTCGGCCTGCTCTCGGCGGTCGGAGGGTTGTTGCGACTGCTCGACCTGCCCGGTGGCGGCAGCGGGATCTTCTTCCTCGTCGTGCTCGCGGGCGCAGCGTTCGGGCCGCGCTTCGGGCTGCTCCTCGGCTTGTGCTCGATGGCGGTTTCCGGCGTCGTGACCGGCGGGGTCGGCCCGTGGCTCCCGTTCCAGATGCTCACCCTCGGATGGATGGGCGCGGGCGCCGGCTTCCTCGGGCGGGTCACAGCCCGGCTCTCCCCGCGGCTGGAGGTCGGCACGCTCGCCGCCTACGGCTGGATCTGGGGCTTCGTCTACGGGGCGATCATGAACCTCTGGTTCTGGCCGTTCGTGCGCGACGGCGGCGCGCTCTCGTGGGAGCCGGGGCTCGGTTTCACCGAAACCCTCGAGCGCTACTGGTCGTTCTACGTGGCGACGTCGCTCGGCTGGGACGCCGCGGGCGCGCTCGCCAACGCGGCGCTCATCCTGATCTGCGGGGTGCCCCTCCTCCGTAGCTTCCGGCGCTTCGCTCACCGGCTGGAGCCGGCGGTGGATCTCGACGCCGCCAGCATGCCGGCACCGACAACCGTGAGCACGACGGCGGCGGCCACGTAGCCGGCGCGCCGCTCCGACGGCGCGAGGTCGCCCCAACTACGGAACGCGGCAAAGAGCGCGCCCGCGGGCCAGAGGGTGAGCGCGAGCAGCGGTGTTCGCGCCTCGTTCCAACGGTTGCGTAGGGCCACGAAGGCGGCAAGGACTGCGAGGAACGCGGCCCAACAGCCGAGGAACCGTCCGCTGAGACCGGGGAGCGCAAACGGACTGTTGCCTTCCAGAGACGACGGCGCGACCCACAGACCGAGTGCGAGCGCGGCGTATGCGGTCGCTTCGATCACCGCGGCCAGCACCACCAACCGCGGAAGCCGCGCGCCCGCGCCAACAACACGGCCCCGTTGGAGAACGAGGATCGTGCCGTAGGCGATCGGGCTGGCGATGAACAGGGCGACCCACGCGACCGCCTGCCAGCGCCCGAAGTCGAAGACGTCTCGGTGGCGCGTCGTGGCGACGAGTGTCGGCAACGTGAGCGCGAGCACACCGAAGCACAGCCCGCGCGAGCCGGCCCAGTCCTCACGAGCTGCGGCCCGGCCGAACACGACCGCTGAGGCGACGTAGAAAGCGCCGACCAGCGCGGCCAGCGGAGGCGGCCCGATCGGCCACGAGAAGTAGCGGTCGGTATCGTCGGGCGCGACGACCATCACGACCCCGGCGGTGCCCGCCGCCACCGCCACGATCGCGAACAGCACGCGCACAACCCGGAAACCACGATCGGATACCACATCGGGCGCGACCACCGGCGGATCGTACGGCGGGCGGGCGCGTCGATGCCCGAGATCGCCACCGGCGGCGGGTTCGTGCGCCAGACTGGATGCCCATGGGGGTCTCTGCCGTGCTGCTCGTCGTGGCGGCGTTCCTGCTCGGCTCGATCCCTTTCAGTAACCTCGCCGCCCGCCGCACCCGGGGCGTCGACCTCCGCGACGTCGGCACCGGCACCGTCTCCGGCACGTCCCTGTACCGCGTGGCCGGCTTCGTGCCGATGGCACTTGCGGGTATCTGCGACATCGCCAAGGGCGCGGGCGGGGCGCTGATCGCCGGTGACCGGCCCACGCTGGCGGCGGTCGCCGGTGGTGCGGCGGTTGCCGGCCACAACTGGTCGCCGTTCCTGCGCGGCGCCGGCGGGCGCGGGTTCGCACCCGCGCTGGGCGCGCTCCTCGTCACCGCCTGGCCGGGCACCGTCATTCTCGCCGTTGCCATGGCCGCGGGGCGGGTCGTCCGGCAGACGGGTGTCGGCCTGTTCCTCGCCGAACTCGCGCTGACGCCGGCGCTGTGGGCGTGGGGCGGCGCGCTGGGCGCGCTGGCCGGAGCGGCCATCGCGGTCCCGATGCTCCTGAAACGGGTGATCGGCAACCACCCGCCGCAGGGTCCGCGCGCCAGGACGTACTTCACGCGGCTGGTGCTGGACCGCGACCCCGTACCCACGTGAGCGTCGTTGCGCTCGTTCGCCGCCCCGGCTACCGCGGGCTGCTCGCCGGGCAGGGCGTGTCCGCGCTCGGCGACTGGATGGGCACCGTCGCCTTCATGGCCCTCGTGCTCGCGATCACGGGCTCACCGACCGCGGTCGGCGGCATCCTGGCTCTCCGGCTCCTCCCCGCCGCGATCGGCGGGCCCCTCGCAGCGCGGGCGGCCAATCGCTGGGACCGGCGCCGCACGATGCTCGCGATGGACGCGGCCCGCGCCGGCATGATCGCGGCGGTGCCGTTCGTGCGGGGCTTGTGGTGGATCTACCTCTGGGCGTTCCTCGTGGAGGTGGCAAGCCTCGTCTTCCTTCCGGCCCGGGACGCGTCGATCCCCGACTTGGTCGACGACGACGAGCTCCCGCTGGCGAACGGACTGATCCTCGGCTCGTCGTACGGCAGCATCCCGCTCGGCGCGGCGATGTTCGCGGCGGTCGCCGCGCTGCCGTTCAACACAATCGCCGGCCACGAGCAGGCCCTCGTGTTCTGGCTCGACGCGGCCACGTTCCTGGTGTCGTTCTTCTTCATCGCCCGCGTCCGCGAGCTGGAAACGGCGGCGTCGCTCGAGACGCCGGCGGAGAGCGAAGAAACCGGCTTCGGGCGGGCGTTCTCGATCCCGCTGGTGCGGGCGATCACGCCGGCGGCGGCGTCAGTGGCGATCGGGCTGGGCGCGCTCTTCTCGCTCGGAATCGTCTTCGTACGCGACGTGCTGCACGCCACCGACGCCGAGTTCGGTTTGCTCATCGCGCTCTTCGGCGCGGGCGCGGTTGCCGGCCTCGCCGTCCTTCAGCGCCAGAACAACGTCGACCCGTTGACCCAAACGCGCGTCGGCGTGCTCGCGATCGGCATCGTCGTCGCCACGTTCAGCCTGTCACCGGCGTTATGGGCCGCTTACCTCGGGGCGCTCGCCTTCGGCGCCGGCGCCGCCTACACGCTGGCAGCCGGTATGAGCACGCTGCAGTCGAAGCTCGACGGCCGCGAGCGGGTTCTTGCGTTCGCCGCGTTCCACGTCGTGATCCGTCTCGGGCTGGGCCTCGCCGCGATCGGGGCCGGGCTCGCCGGTGATCTCGTCGAGTCGGTGAACTGGCCGCTGGTCGGGCACCTCGAGCCCTCCCGGGTCGTGCTGCTGTGCTCGGGCCTCCTCACCATCGCCAGCACCAGCCTGATCTTCGAGCGCGGCCGGGAGCGTCCTACGATCGACTGATGCCCGTCGCCATCGTCACCGACAGCGCGGCCGCACTGCCGCGCGATCTGGTGGCCGCGCCCGACATCTCCGTGGTCCCGATGTGGCTCACGGTCGGCGACGAGTCGGTGCGTGAGGGCGAGCGCGACCTGGGCGAGCTCCTCGGTGACGAGCGCGTCAGCACGGCCGCGCCCGCGCCGGGCGAGTTCGGAGCCGCAATTCGCAACAAGACCGGCAGCGACGGCGTCCTCGTGCTCACAATTGCCGCGAGCATGAGCGGCACCCACAACGCCGCCGCGCTCGCCGCCGAGGATGTCGGCGGCCCCGTTCGCGTCGTCGATACCCGCACCGCGGCCGGCGCCGAGGCACTGGTGGTGCTGGCGGCGGCGGCGGCGGCCCAAGCGGGCGGCGACCTCGACACCGTCGAGCGGGAGGCGCAACGGGTCATCGACCGGGTGCGGCTGGTCGCGACGGTCCCGACGCTCGATCACCTGGTGCGGAGCGGCCGGGTGCCGGGGATCGCGGGCTGGGCCGGGCGCCGCCTCAACATCAACCCGATGTTCGAGTTCCGCGGCAGCAAGGTGCACCGGCTGCGCCCGGCGATCGGTCAACCCGCCGCGCTCGACCGCATCATCGGCCGGTTCCGGCGTTCGATCGTCGACGGTGCCCGCCTCCACGTGACCGCCCAGCACGCGCTCGCGGCTGACGAGGCCCGCGAGTTGCTGCGCCGGGTCGAGGAGGAGGTCGCGCCCGCGACCGCCTTCGTCGGCGAGTTCGGCTCGGTGATGGTCGTGCACACCGGTCCCGGCCTGGTCGGCCTGGCCTGGTGGTGGGAGGAGCCCGAACCGGGCTCAGGCGCCGACCCGACCATGTGACATTCAGCGCGAATGATTGTCGCTCAGCGTCACATGCGCGCGGGGACGGAGGTGCGCTCGAGCGTCCAGTCGACGGCGGAGACGATGGTCGCGAATCCGACGGGGTCGAACGCGTGCCCCATCCCCTCCACGAGATCGAGACGGCGCGGTTCGCCGGCGGAGAGGTACAGCTCGTCGGCGTGGATCACCGACACGAACCGGTCGGCGGTCCCGTGCACGACCGCGATCGGCGCCTGCACGTGGCCGGCCAGCTCGACCGGTGGCGCCGGGTTCGTCGTCCAGGCCGGCGCGACGCGGACGCCGATGTACCGCGCCGCCAGGGCCCGACCCGGTGCAGTGCGGGTCAATGCGGTCGCGAGCAGCCCCCTCGCCGAGCGCGGGATCCGCCACCGCGACGGACAGCTGACCACCACCACGCCGTGGACGTCTTTGGCGTCGGCTGCGTAGCGCAGGGTCGCGATCGCGCCCATTGAGGCACCGACCAACACCACCCGTTCGTGGTGTTCGCGGGCGACCGCCACCGCGGCGGCGACGTCGCGGGACTCGAGCTCGCCGAGGGTGCAGTCGCCGCCGGACGCGCCGTGCCCACGTGCGTCGTAGCCGACGACCGTGATGCCGCCGTGGACAAACGCGTCCGCGAGCGCGCAGATCTTGTCATCCTCACACGAGGCGCTGAAGCCGTGGACGAGCACCACCGCGGCCCGCGGATCGGGCGCCGGCCAGCGCCGCCCGGCAAGCACGAGGCCATCGGCGGTGGCCAGCGAGGGCCGGTCGTCAGCCAACGGGAGCCAGGGCCAGGCGTCGCCCCACGAGCACACCGTGGCGACGCATCGAGCGGAGAAACCACACTGTCGAGACGACGATCGCACCGCCGGTGAGGAGGAGGGACGTTGCGCTGCGGGCGATGACGAAGGTCCCGATCGACTGGCTCAGGAGCAGCCACAAGGTCACCGCGACGTTGGCGATGCCGACGAACGCCCAGAGCAGCGACACCCGCAGGAAGAAGCGCCGCACGTGGCTGTTGGCGAGCAGCCCCGGAGGCAACGGACAGAAGTCGTGGGCGAGACGCTCCGCCAGCGGACGCCTGATCGTCACCGACACGAGGAAGGCGGTGGCGACGAGCGCGGTGCCGAGCGTCGGCTGGAGGAAGTAGACGAAAACGCTGCCGGTCGCGAACGCGATCCCGGAGCGGGCCGTGAGGGTCGCCGCGCCCAGAAGGAGCAGCCCCGGTATCCGCCGCCGGCTGACGAGCCGCCACGCAAGCGCGCCGTAGGCCCAGCAAAGCCCGGCGATCAGCGCGCCCCAGACGCCCACGAGGCGCAGCGTCACGAAGAAGACCGCGACGGGGATCACGGTGCCCTCGAGCACGTTGGGCAGGGCGTGGCGCGCAAGCGTAGGGAGACGCGGGATGTCGAAATGCGGATGCTGCAACAGGTACCAGCCGGAGGCTCGCGCGTGCAGGACGCGTCGGATCGTACCGGCTCCGATGCGGCCCGGCCCGTCAGGGCCCATCGGCCACCTAGGCTCGTCGCCATGTCCGCCCGGCCGTCGGTCTCGCTGCACGCGATCCGTGGCTTCGCAATGGTCCGGCTGCGCGCCGGCGACCTCGAGGCCGAGTACGTGCCCGAGGTCGGGATGCTCGGAACCGCGCTCCGTCACAGGGGCGAAGACGTGCTCGCCCTGCCCGGCGGTCTCGGTGCGTACCAAGCCGGGCACGTGACGGGGCTGCCGCTCCTCGCGCCTTGGGCGAACCGCCTCGGCGCGCCCAAGTACACGGTGGGCGGGGTCACCGTCGACGTCGCCTCATTACCGCTGCATCGCGACCCGAACGGCCTGCCCATCCACGGGACGATGACCGCCCAGCGGGGCTGGGAGGTCACCCAACTCGGGACCCGGGACGACGCCGCCGTGCTCACCGCCCGCTTCGACTACGGCGCGCACCCCGACCTGCTCGAGGCGTTCCCGTTCCCCCATGAGCTGACGGTCGAGGCCCGCCTCGGCGCGGGGCGGCTGCGGGTGACGACAACGCTTCGGGCCACCGGACGCAAGCCGGTGCCGGTGACGTTCGGATACCACCCCTACCTGCGGCTGCCGGGCGTCTCCCGCCGGGGCTGGTGGCTCGACCTGCCCCGCTGCACCCGTCTGGTTCTCGATGACACCGGGCTGCCGACCGGTGAGACCGAGCCCGCGGGCCCGATCGCCGCGCCGCTCGAGGGAAACGACCTCGACGACCTGTTCGCGCTCGGCGCCCGCCGCTGGATGGCGATCGTCGGGGGTGGCCGGCAGGTCACCGTCAACTTCGAGTCGGGCTACCTGTTCGCCCAGGTCTTCGCGCCCCGGGGCAAGCAGTTCGCGTGCCTGGAGCCGATGACCGCCCCGACGAACGCGCTCGCCGAGGGGAACTGCAGCACCGTGGCGCCGAACGACTCGTTCAGCGCCCGTTTCTCGATATCGGTGAGCGACCTCTAATGTTCTTGCCTTGACATTCTAGAACATATATTCTAATACTGGGTCGTGGCCCGCCCGGCGCAGTTCTCGACCGCCGCCATCCTCGACGCCGCCCGGGCCCGCGTGGTCGAGGACGGCCCCGGCGCGACGACCATCGCCGCCATCGCCGCCGAGGTCGGGGCGCCGACCGGCTCCCTCTACCACCGCTTCCCCTCCCGCGACGTGCTGCTGGCCACGTTGTGGCTCGACACGGTCGAGCGCTTCCAGGCCGGGTACCTCGCCGCAATTTCCGAACCCGACGTCCGCGCCGCGGTGCGCCGCGCACGCACCTTCTTCTTCTCCTGGTGTCGCGAGCACCTCACCGAAGCGCGCCTGCTGCTCCTCCACCGCCGCGAGGATCTGCTGCGCGGCGACTGGCCGCCTGAGGTACGTGACCGCGCCGCCGCGGTGACCCGCGACTTCGATGCCGGTCTCCGCGCGTTCGCGCGGCGTGCCTTCGGGAGCACCGATGACGTCGCACTCCGACGGGCGCGTTTCGCGGTCGTCGACCTCCTGTTTGCCGGTGCCCGGGGCTACCTGGCCGCGGGGACCCCGCCACCGCCCGACGTCGAAGCGCTCGTGCAAGAGGCTGCCGACGCGGTCATGAAAGGTACGTGATGATCCACAACGTTCACTCCCGGGCGTTCGACGCACCTGCCACCCAAGTCGGTGCGCTCCTCGACTCCGTCGCGTCTGCCGGTGACCGGCTCTGGCCGCGCCGCTGGCCGAAGCTGCGCCTCGACTGTCCGCTGGCCGTCGGGGCTGCCGGTGGCCACGGGCCCATCCGGTATTCGGTCGAGCGCTACGAACCCGGTCGCACGATCGTGTTCCGTTTCGCGCCCGGGCTCGGGGTCGACGGCACACACCGCCTCGTGGTCGAACCGCAGTCTGCCGAGGGTTGCACCGTGCTTCGGCACGTCCTGGAAGGGACCCCGTACGGCATCACCCGCGTGACGTGGCCGTTGGCCGTGCGCTGGCTGCACGACGCGCTGCTCGATGATCTCCTCGATCGGGCCGAGCTCGAGCTGACCGGCTTCGTGGCCCGGCCGGCGCGCTGGTCGCCGTGGGTGCGATTCCTGCGCTCCCTCTTCGCCAAGATGCGGGTGCCGCGCGGCCCCGGGGCTCAGGCGGAGCGGGCCCCCGCCGTCCACGCCGCGAACAGCGACGCGTAGGCGCCCTCGCGAGCGACGAGCTCGTCATGGGTCCCGACCTCGGCGACCCGGCCGTGGTCGATCACCGCCACCCGGTCGGCCCGGGCCGCGGTCGACAGCCGGTGCGCGATGACGACAACGGTGCGGCCCACCATCAGACGCTCCAGTGCACGCTCGACGGCGCGCTCGGTGCCCGGGTCCAGGTTCGACGTCGCCTCGTCGAGGACGAGCAGCGTGGGATCGGCCAAGGCCGCCCGCAACAACGACACCAGCTGACGCTCGCCGGCCGAGAGGCGCGAGCCGCGTTCGCGCACTTCGGTGTCGAGGCCATCCGGCCAGGTGGCTATCCGGTCGCGCAGCCCGAGCGCGTCGACGGCGGACTCGAGCTCGTCGTCGGAGGCGTCGGGATTGCCGACCCGGATGTTGTCGCGGACGTTGCCGGCGAACAGGAAGCCCTCCTG
>JBOGFL010000234.1:0-7896 GCA_050743285.1 Acidimicrobiia bacterium | reverse complement strand
AGCTCGCGCTGGCGGCAGCCAGGTCCTCGTCGGCGGCTTCGTTGGTTGCCGTCGCCGCAGTCGGCGGCGCGACGAGGCCGAGCCCGAAGCCTGACAGCACCAACCCCGGCAGCACTGCCAGGTAGGTCGACGACTCGTCGAGGGCCGCGAGGGCGACCATCGACAGGAGCATCGACAACATCCCGAGGGTTGCCATGCGCCGGCCGCCGTAACGGGCGGCGAGGTACCCGCCGATTGGTCCCATCACGCCCAGCGCGGCGGCGCGCGGCGAGATCCCGAGCGCGACCTGATCGGCCCGGTAGCCGTAGAGGTCGGCGAGCATCAGCGATGTGATGAAAAAGCCGCCCATGTAGGCGAAGTTGGTGAAGAAGTTGGCGCTCACGGCGGCGGTGAAGCGGCGGCGGCGGAAGAGCCCGACCGGGAACAGCGGGCTCGGCAGGCGCAGCTCGACCCGCACGAACGCGACGAGCGCGAGCACCGCCAGGGCGATGGTGGCGAGCTCGACCGGCGACGCCCAGTCCCACGAGCCGGTCGGGCCTCGATTGACCGCCAGCAGCAGGGCGCCGAGCCCGACTATGGAGAGGGCAGAGCCGGTGACGTCGAAGCCGCCACCGGAGTCGCCGCGGGACTCCTTGAGGACCACCGCACCGAGAACGAGCGCAACAACACCGAACGGGAACTGGGCGTAGAACAGCCACCGCCAGCCGAGGCTCTCGACGACGAAACCGCCCGCGATGACGCCGATGAGCGGGGAGACGGCAACCGTTGCCGACCACCAACCCATCGCCTTGACGCGGTCCTTGGGGTCGAAAGCCTCGGCGATGAGCGCCAGTGAGGACGGCAGGACCGCCGCCGACGCCGCCGCCGACAGCAACCGGAACAAGACGAGCGCGCCGATACCGGGCGCGAAGCCGCAGAGGAAGGAGAACGCGGTCGACACCGCGAAGCCGAGGAGCCACGTCCGGCGGCGACCGGCAATGTCGGCGAGCCGACCGAACGTCGGCACGAAGATCGAGCGCACGAGAAAGGGCGCCGACACGACCCACGACACCGCTGCCAGCGACGAGCCGAAGTCCTGCCGGATGAACGGCACCGCGGTCGTGAGCACGGTGATGGTGAGCCCGGTGGCGAAGAGGCCCGACAGGACGGTAGCGAGAACGAGCCAGCGGTAGCCGGGCCGGGCGCGAACGGCGCGGTGGACGGCGAGCGCGGCGGGAGGAAGGTACGGCTCGTCGAGCTCGCCCTCGACGATGACGGCCGGCGGTCGTTCGGGAGGAGGACGACGGCCTTGCCGATCGTTCTCCGGGGGAGTCGGCGCCGGCGGCGGCGGCCGGCGACCAGAGGAGCTACCGGAGTAGCCGGTCGTCACGCCGCCCGCACGACCGCGAGCGCGGGCTGGCGCTCGGTGGACCGGACCCAGCCCGCGGCGACGGTCCCGGTTGCCGCGAGCGCGACCGCAACGAGGTACGCGGACAGGAAGGCGCTCGTTCCCGTGCCGGCATCCTGGATCGTCGCCAGCACCTGGATCCCGGCCACGGCGCCGATGATGACGACCATCTGCTGCGCGGCGTTGGCGACGCCGAGGCGGTCAGGCTCGACCGCGTTGGCGGCCGTACTGATGAGCGACGGCGACGACGCGCCCAGGCCGATGCCCGAGAGCACGAGGGCGACGACGACGAGCGCCACCGACTCGGCGGTAGCCGCGACGGCGAAGCACGCGGTGCCCGCGACCACGAACGCACACCCGATCATCGCCGCCGGCCGTTCGCCGATACGCACCGCCGCGTAACCCAACAGCGGCGCGCAGATGCTGAACGCGAGCGGGCGGCACAGCATGATCAACGCCGTTGCCGCGACCGCGTATCCGAACACGTCCTGTACCAACAGCGGCGTCAGGATGAAGGCTCCCATGTACGCGAACTGCGTTGTGCTCTGCGCGACCAGAGAGGCGGTGAAGTTCCGGCGCGAGAAGAAATCGAGGGGCAGCAACGGTCGCGGCACGCGCCGCTCGATATACACGAACACGACGAGTCCGGCCGGCGCCAGCGCGAACAGCACCAGCGTGAGGGGATCCGCGAAGCCTCGCGTCGCGCCCATCTGCAAGCCGAGGAGTGGCGTCACCGTCGCGACCGCCAAGGCGGCGGCCCCGCTCACGTCGATCGGCTCGCGTTCGGCGCGCGGTGTCTCGCGCAACAGGATCGCGGCCGCGGCCAGGGCGACCACGGCCAGCGGCACCTGGGCGACGAAGATCCAACGCCAACCCAACGCCTCGACGATCGGCCCGCCCGCGGCGAGACCGACGACGGGTCCGCCCGCCCCGACCAGCGACCACCAGCCCATCGCCTTGACCCGGTCCTCGGCGGGGAAGGCGTGCATGATGATCGCCATCGACGCCGGGCCGGTGCCGGCGCCGCCGAAGCCCGCGACCACCCGCAGCACGATGAGCGACCCCGCGCTCCAGGCCAGGGCCGACAACCCGGTGAACAACGTGAACACTGCGAAGCCGGCCATGTAGACGCGGCGGTGCCCGTGAACATCACCGACGCTCCCGAGCACGGGCATGCCGAGGGCGTGGGCGAGGAACGGGCCGGTGACGATCCAGGTGAGCGTGGCGGTCGAGCTGTCGAGGTCGTCGGCGATGTCGGGTAGCGACACCGCGACGACAGTGATCGTGAACGACGTCGCGAATAGTCCGGCGAGCACCGTCCACAGCGCCCACCATCGGTAGTGGTCGCTGTCGCGGACGCGCCGGGCCATGCGCTGGCGCCAGAGGAGCGGCCAGGCGACTGCCGGGACCTCCTCGACGCCGGAGTAGTCGACGAGGACCGTGGGGGCGTCTTTTTCGGGAACTTCGTGAACTTATCTGACCGCCGGATCGAGCCCGTCGTCGTTTCGGGGTCGCTCAGGCACGATCATCGGGCCGCGGCGACACCAAAACGTGGGGTCGGGGCCCGGTCGGGCATGGCGTCCGTAGCCGTTGCCGGGGCGCGGCAAAGGTGGACGTTTGGTCGCTCCGTGAGCCGGTCGTCGCATGGCAGCCTTCCGTCGGTTACGGCGGCGTCTCGCCGCACTTACCGCCGGGGTGGGCTGCCCCCGAACGAACCGAAACGTACCGACCCGAGGAGCCCGGATCAAGCCCTCCCCACGACCGTCCGTCTCCCCGGATCAAGCCCTCCCCACGACCGGTCCGTCTCCTCGGCAACGCGGCCCGCCGCTCCCCCGCTCCTCAGAGCGTCGAAGCTTCGGCGCGCCGCCACGACCACAAGAAGATCACGCCCGCGAACGTGGACAGGAACCCAAGGGTCACGAGCTGCTGGATGCCGAGCTGGCGCTCGAGGTCCCCGTCGCCGCTGCCGGTCACGTCGGGTGCGATGACCCGAAAGACCGCGTAGAGCGCGACCGCGCTGGCGAACAAGAAGATCAACACCGCGGTGAAGCACACCGCGTACAAGTACGCGCGATCGACCCTCCAGGCGGCGCTGCCGGTGAAGTCGGCCGGAGCCACGAGATCGCGCCGGCGTCGGAGGTGGAACGCAAGCACCGCCAGCGCGACCGCGCCGACCAACCCTGCCTGGACCGCGTCGCGCGCGATCTGGTCGTTCTCGTCACCACCGCCTCCGGTTTCGATCTCCAGGTCGAGGTCGCTCCCCTGATCGTCATCGAGGACGATGTCTTCGCTCTCGGTCTCGTCGACAACCTTGTCCATCACCGCGTTCACGACTCCGGTGACACCGACGAGCGCCGTGAACAACGCGATGAAGCTGACGACGGCGATATAGAGCGCGTAGGTGCGCCGACCCGTGTCATCGACCTCGCCCCGCCCTCCCGCCAG
Organism: Acidimicrobiia bacterium; assembly: GCA_050743285.1. GTDB lineage: Bacteria > Actinomycetota > Acidimicrobiia > IMCC26256 > JACDBD01 > JBOGFL01. The sequence goes on along the minus strand of JBOGFL010000234.1, from coordinate 4,064 downwards.
CACGAGGACGGCCAGAACGAGAAAGCCGATGGGCAGAACGAAGAAGAAGCCGGCGAGCCCGGAGAAGAAGGTGAAGTCGGTCACTGCGACGCAGCTACGAGAACAGTTCGGGCGTGTGCTGGTGGCCTTCGAGCTGCTTCATCTCCGTGACGAGCTCGTCGACCGTGAAGCGCCCGTCCTTGATGATCTGCTCCTCCATCGTGAACGGCTTGAAGATCCGCACGACACCGCCCTGCACGAAGAACGCCTGCCCGGTGAACGGGCAGTCTTCGGTGCAGAGGTAGGCGACCAGCGGCGAGACGTTGGCTGGATCCCACAGGTCGAACTGCGACGGGTCCTCGGGCACTTTCACGACCTGGTCGAGCCCGGGGGTCGCTTCCGTGAGCCGGGTGCGCGCGGCCGGCGCGATGGCATTCGAGCGCACCCCGTAGCGGCCGAGCTCCATCGACGCGATCGTCGAGAACATCGCGATGCCGGCCTTGGCCGCCCCGTAGTTGGTCTGACCGGGGTTCCCGATGAGGCCTGACGTCGACGACGTGTTCACGATCGACGCCTTGATCTCCTTGCCGGCCTTGGTCTGCTCGCGCCAGTAGGCGGCGGCGTGCCGGCTCGGGCAGAAGTGCCCGCGCAGGTGGACGTTGATGACCGCGTCCCACTCGGCTTCGGTCATGTTGACGAGCACGCGGTCGCGCAGGATGCCGGCGTTGTTGACCAGGGCGTGGAGGTCGCCGAACATGTCGACCGCCTGGCGGATGAGCCGCTCGGCGCCTTCCCATTCGGCGACGTTGTCGGTGTTGGCGACCGCTTCGCCGCCGCCGGCCTTGATCTCGTCGACGACGACCTGGGCCGGGGCACGGTCCTCGCCCTCACCGTGGATGTCGCCGCCGAGGTCGTTCACGACGACCTTGGCACCCTCCGACGCGAACAGCAGCGCGTGCTCCCGGCCGAGCCCGCGACCGGCTCCAGTGATGATTGCGACGCGTCCGTCGAGTGTTCCCATGGGTCCATCTCCCCTCGAGTGAACGGGGGCATGGTAGGGGGCGCCCTGACGGTGCGTCGAAGAACGCGAGGGGGCCGACCGGCGGCTGCGTTGACCGACAGGCGACGCACCTGAACAATGCTGCGATGAGATCGGACAACCGCGCCGAGGCCGCGCTGATCGCGGCGGAGGCCGGGGTCTGGGACTGGAACATGCGGACCGGCGAGCTCTACTGGGACGACACCGTCGCCCGGCTGCTCGGTGTCGACCCGGCGTCGTTCGACGGCACGCTGGAAGGTTTCTTCACCCGGGTTCACCCCGACGACCTCCCGGGGCTCCGGGCGACCATCGAAACCGCCGCCGCACAAGGCGGGTCCTTCATTACTGAATTCCGGGTGGTGTCCGATGAAGGAACCCGCTGGATACAAGGACGGGGTGCGGTACTGCGCGACGAACAGGGCGAGACGTACCGGACGATTGGCCTCGGGGTCGAGACCACTGCGCTACGCAGCACGCGCGAGCGGGCCGGTCGGAGTCTCGACAATGCCAGCGACGGCTTGGTCTTGTTCGATACCGACTGGCGGATCCTCTACGTGAATCCGGCCGCGGGCCGGCTCGTCGGGCGGGACCTCTCGAGCCTCGTTGGCCACCACATCGGCGACAAGTTTCCCGAAGCCCTCGACACCACCTTCTTCGAAGAGGGACGGCGCGCCGTCAAAGAACAACAAGCGGTGCGATTCGAGGCGTTCTACGAGCAGCTCGGCAGCTGGTTCGAGCTCCAGATGTTTCCGGCTCCCGACGGGCTCACCGTCTTCTTCCGCAACATCGACGACCAGCGCCGCCGCGAGGCCGAGCGGGAAGGAATTCTCCACAGCCTCGAGATCGCCATCGAGCGGGTCGGGCGCCTCCAGGAGATCACCGCTCGCCTGGCCGAGACGCAGACCGTCGCCGAGGTCGCACGCGTGATCCTCACATTCACTCGACGGGCGCTCGGCACCCGCCATGCGGGAATCGCGCTCACCGATACGGAAGGGGAAGTTCTCGAGTTCCAACTGCCCGGTGAGCTGCCCGACGAAACTCGAGACGCGTGGGCCCGGATACCGCTCGAAGTCGACGCGCCGATCGCGGTGTGCGCGCGTTCCGGCGGCGCCATGTTCCACGAATCCCAGGAGGACCTGTTGGCTGAGTTCCCCGGCCTCGCTGGGACGGCGGGCATCGTCGGGCAGGGCGCGTTCGCAAACATCGCCTTGATGAGTGCGGGGCGCCCGATCGGAGTGCTGTCGGTCTCGTGGCCACGAACCCGAAAACTGTCGACAATCGACCGCGAGTTCCTCGCCACCATTGCCGGACAGTGCGCGCTGGCAATCGAACGTTCGCTGCTCCTCGAGCGTGAGCGGTCAACTGCCCGCATGCTGCAGCGCGCGATCCTTCCGGAGCTCGGTCACGCGCTGGGTCCGGTCGCGTGCGCGGCACGGTATCTGCCGGCCGAATCCGGCATCGAGGTCGGTGGCGATTGGTACGACGCGTTCCTTCTTCCCGATGGCGCGGTCGCGCTCGTCGTGGGTGACGTGACCGGGCACGGCCTGTCCACCGCGGCCACGATGGCACAACTCCGGAACATGCTCCGCGGCTACACCTTCGACAGCCCGTCCCCGTCCGCCGCACTCGGGCACCTCAACAGCGTGCTCCTCGAGTCGGGAAGCACGAGCTCGCATCGTGCTTCTACGGACGGTACGACCCAGCCTCCGGCGTGTTGACGTTCGCCAACGCAGGCCACGTTCCACCCCTGATCCAGCTGCCCGACGGACCGGTCGAGATTTGGGCGCCGGCCAGCGCGCCGATGCTCGGCGCCGGCGCGGAGATCGCCGAGTCGTCGATCAGCATCGAATCGGGCACCCGGCTGGTGCTCTTCACCGACGGGCTGGTGGAGCGACGTGACGAGTCGATCCTCGACAGTATCGAGCGGGCCCGCGCCTACCTCGACGCCGCGCCGCCCGGCGATCTCAACGGTGTCTGCGACCGGCTCATCGAGTGGGCGACGTCGGGACGGCCGCGGGAGGACGACATCTGCATCCTCGCCGTCGACTTCAGGCCCTGATGCTTGGGCGCGTCGGCTACCCGGGAAGCTCGTTGACTGTGCGAAGACCCGGTCGCGGAGCCGGTCGCCGGGGCCGTCGCAGGGAGGGATCGGGGCGCGGCGCTGACAGTGTGAAGGCGGCTAGAGGAACAGGGTGACCCGGGTTCCCCGGCGCACGACGGTGCCGGGGGGCGGGTCCTGGGCCCGCACCACGCCACCCGGGCGGTAGCCATCGACGTCGACCTTCAGCCCGAACGACTTCAGCTGGTCGGTGGCGGCCTCGACCCGGTCACCGCGCAGGTTGGGCACCTCGACGAGCGGCGGACCGAGACTGACGACGATCGCGACCTCGGAATCGCGGGGCGCGAGCTCACCTTCGGGAGGGTTGGTGCCGATGATCTGGCCCTCGGGCACCGAATCGCTGAAGTCCTCGGCGTAGACCCCGACGAGGCGGACCGACTCGAGCTCCGCGACCGCCTGGTCGTAGCCGAGGCCGGAGATCGACGGGACCGGAACCGGCGCGGGGCCGTCGCTCACAACGAGCACGACGCGCGACTCGGGCGCGGCCTGATCGCCACCGGCAGGCTCGGTACCGACCACGAGTTCGATCGGGACTTCCTCGTCGTAACGGCGCTGCGCCTCGACGACGAACCCCGCTTTCTCGAGCGCGGCCCGGGCGTCGGCCTCGGACTGCCCGTTCACTTCCGGGATCGGCACCGGCGGCGGCCCCTCGGACACCACCACGCGGACCGTGCTGCCGTCGTCGACATGGGCACCGGGGCCCGGATCCTGGTCGAGCACCACGCCGGCGGGGTCGTCGGCGACGCGTTCCTCGATCTCGAGTCGCACGCCACGGTCGCCGGCGAGCGTGTCGGCTTCTTCCTGGGTACGCCCGACGAAGGACGGGACCGTGACCGTCGCGCCGTCGATGGTGCCGGCGAGCGCGGCGCCGGCTGCCACGAGCGCGGCCACGACTGCGCCGGCCACGACGAACGGCACCCACCGCGG
>JBOGFL010000233.1:0-1920 GCA_050743285.1 Acidimicrobiia bacterium | reverse complement strand
CGTCGGCGACGGTCGAGACGTTCCCGCTGCCGGCATCGAGGGCCTCGGCGACGACGGCAGAGATCGCGGTCCAGGCGATCCGGCCATCGAGGAAGGCCGCGACCGCCACCTCATTGGCCCCGTTCAGGGTGGCCGGGGCGCCGCCCCCGGCCCGGCCCGCCTCGTAGGCCAGCGCCAGGGCCGGGAAGGTCTCGAGGTCGGGGCGCTCGAAGGTGAGCTGGGACCGCGTGCTCCAGTCGAGCGGCCCAAAGGGCTGGTCGAGGCGGGCGGGCGCCCCGAGGGCGAGCCCGACGGGCAGGCGCATGTCGGGCTCGGAGAGCTGGGCGATCGTCGCCCCGTCGCAGAACTCGACCATCCCGTGGATTATCGACTGCGGGTGCACGACGACCTCGAGTCGGTCGAAGTCGACGCCGAACAGCTGGTGCGCCTCGATGACCTCGAGCCCCTTGTTCATCAGCGTGGAGGAGTCGATGGTGATCTTCGCCCCCATCGACCACGTCGGGTGGGCCAGCGCGTCGGCAACGGTCACCCGGGCCAGCTCGGCTCGCGACCGGCCCCGGAAGGGCCCGCCGCTGGCGGTGAGCACGATCTTGCGCACTTCGTTCGGTGCGCCCGACCGCAGCGCCTGGTAGACGGCCGAATGCTCGGAGTCGACGGGCACGATCTCGCCACCGCCCCGCTGCCGCACTCCCGCCACTACCGGTCCGCCCGCGATCAGGCTCTCCTTGTTGGCGAGGGCGAGGCGCTTACCGTGTTCCAGCGCCGCCAGCGTCGCGGGCAGTCCGGCGAAGCCCACGACCGCGTTGAGCACGACGTCCGCGTCGGGATGCGCCGCCAGCTCGGCCAGCACGGCGGCGTCGGCGCCGCAGACCCGGGCCGCGTCCGGCGCCACACCGAACTCGTCTCGCTGGTGCTCGAGCAATTCGACGTTGCGGCCCGCGGCGAGCGCCACGACCTCGAACTCGTCGCGGTGCGCGCGCACCACGTCGAGCGCCTGGGTGCCGACCGAGCCGGTCGACCCCAGCAGGGCCAGTTTCTTCACCCGATCTCCAGCGCCCGCACGAGGTAGTACACCGCGGGCAGGCAAATGAGGATGGCGTCGAAGCGGTCGAGCACGCCGCCGTGCCCGGGCAGGATCGACCCGAAGTCCTTTATTTGGAGGTCGCGCTTCAGCATCGACTCGCAGAGATCACCGAGCGGGGCGATGATCGCGACCACCAACCCGAGCGCGAGCCCGTGACCGAACTCGTTCCACGGTGTGAGGTCGAACACGCCGCTGACGATGGCGCCGAGCACCACCGAAGCTCCCATTCCGGCGAACAGGCCCTCGTAGGTCTTGTTGGGTGACAGGCGGGGCGCCAGCTTCGACCGGCCGAAGTTCTTACCGACGAAGTAGCCGACGACGTCGTAGCCGATGGCGCAGATCGCGACGCCGAGGATGAGCCCGACGCCGTTGGGCGCCGCGAGCAACAGTCCGGCAAAGCCGCCGAAGACGCCGACGTACGCGTACCCGAGCAGCGTCATCCCGATGTTGACCGCCGCCCGCGCCTTTACGACCTCGACCATGTACCAGAGGAACGTGAACAGCACGAACAGGGCCGTGATCAAGGGGTAGGCGGCCTCGCCCCGCTTGTACGAAGCGATCACCAGCGCCACCGACGCCAGGATCCCGAGCGCGCTCGCGGTCTTGAAGCCGACGTGACGGAAGCCCTGGTACACCTCGAACGCCGCAATGCCGACGATCAGTGCAGCAAGGAAGGTCGTCGCGCCTCGCCCGATGTACAGGCAGACAATTGCCAGTGCGGCGACGACCACCGCGGTGATGACACGCGTTGTCGTGTCGACCGGGGGCGAGTCCTCGTCTTCGTCGATCGGGTCGTCGAAGCCGAGGTCGCGGCCCGGCGGCGGACGCTCTTCGAC
>JBOGFL010000232.1:0-1555 GCA_050743285.1 Acidimicrobiia bacterium | reverse complement strand
CGTGGCACGCGTCGCCGTCGTCGGGGCGGGATTCAGCGGCTTGGCGGCGGGTTGCCACCTGCGCGGCGCCGGCCACGATGTCGTCGTCTGTGAACGCGAAACCGTTCCCGGCGGTCGCGCCGCTGTGTTGGAACGCGACGGGTACCGCATCGACACCGGTCCGGTGGTGCTCACGATGCCTGGCCTGCTCGCGGAGCCGTTCGCGGCCGTCGGGGAGGAGCTCGACGACCACCTCACGCTCCGGCGGCTCGATCCGATGTACCGGGCCTGCTTCGCCGACGGGTCGGAGCTCCGCGTACGTCCGGAACGGGACGCCATGGCAGAGGAGATCCGGGCTCTCGCCGGCGCCGCCGATGCCGCTGCTTTCGCTCGTTTCTGTCGTTGGCTCTCGGAGCTGTACGAGGTCGAGATGCCGAACTTCATCGCCCGGAACTACGACTCGCCGGTCGCGCTCGCCCGTCACCCCCTCGCACTGCTGCGCCTCGCACGGCTGGGCGGCCTGCGGCACCTGGCGCCAAAGGTGGCGTCGTACTTCCGGGACGAGCGCCTCCGGCGCGTGTTCTCGTTTCAGGCCTTGTACGCCGGGCTCTCACCCTTCGACGCGCTGGCGCTCTTCGGCGTGATCACGTACATGGACACGGTCGCGGGCGTCTACTTCACCGACGGTGGCATCCACGAGGCCGCCCGCGCACTCAGCACGGCCGCCGAGAAGGGTGGCGTCGAGCTCCGACTGGGCGAAGCAGTCGAGCGCATCGAGCGGGACCGGGACGGAACCGCAGCGGGCGTTCGCCTGGCCTCGGGCGAGCTCGTCGCGGCCGACGCCGTTGTTTGCACCGCTGATCTCCCGGTGGCATACCGCGAGCTGCTCGACCTCCCGCCGCCGCGAGTCGCCCGCCGGGGCCGTTACTCACCCTCGTGCCTGCTGTGGCTGCGCGGTGGATCCGGTGACGCGCCCGCCGGCGCCGCCCACCACAACATTCACTTCGGCGCCGAGTGGCACGAGTCGTTCGACGACCTTGTCGGTCGCGGCGAACAGATGCGTGATCCTTCCCTGCTCGTCACCATGCCGACGTTGACCGATCCCGCCCTCGCGCCGGGCAGGCGATCGACGCTGTACGCCCTGGAGCCGGTTCCGAACCTCGACGGCCGAGTCGACTGGCACGCCGAAAGCGAACCGGCCCGCGACGCCCTGATCGCCAGGGTCGCCGGGTTCGGATACCCGGTGGAGGCCGAGGTCGAGGAGTTGATCGACCCCGTCGAATGGGAACGACGCGGCTGCGAACGCGGCACTCCCTTCGCGCTTGCCCACTCGTTCTTCCAGAGCGGCCCGTTTCGGCCGTCGAACCGTGACCGGCGTATCCCGGGTCTCGTGTTCGCCGGATCCGGAACCGTGCCCGGCGTCGGTGTTCCCATGGTCTTGGTCTCGGGCCGGCTGGCGGCCCGACGAGTCGAAGAGTGGCTGGAGGGGCGGTGACCACGCTCGACGAGTCGTACGGGCGCTGCCGGGAGCTGAACAAGGCGTACGGAACGACTTACTACGCGGCCACGTTCGTCC
>JBOGFL010000231.1:0-9057 GCA_050743285.1 Acidimicrobiia bacterium | reverse complement strand
TCCCGAACCTCTCGCTGCTGAACGTGATGCTCGGCCGCGACCTCAAGCACCCACCGACCCCGTTCCTGACGTTCCGAGCGTGGGAACCGACCGGGCCGATGACGATGCGCGTATGGTCGTGGTTCCTCGTCGAGCAGACCGCGCCGCCCGCGTACCGGCAGGCGTCGTACGAGACGTACGTGCGGACGTTCGGGCCGTCGGGCACGTTCGAGCAGGACGACATGGAGAACTGGGCCGAGTGCACGCGCGCGAACGCGGGCAAGGTCGCGCAGCGCTTCGACTTCAACCACGTCATGGGCATTGGCACTCCCCCCGCGCCCGACTGGCCCGGCCCCGGGAGTGCGTATCCGAGCAGCTACGGCGAATGGCCGCAGCGGGCGTTCTACGGGGAGTGGCTCCGGTGGATGACCGAGTCGTAGTCGAAGCGGGTCCCGACCCGGCGCTCCACTTCCAGGTGGAGCAGTTCCTGTACCGCGAGGCGGCGCTGCTCGACGACGGCCTGCACGACGCGTGGCTCGCGTTGTTCGCCGAGGACGTCAACTACCAGATGCCGGTACGGACGACGCGCGCCCGCGCGTCCGGATCGGGCTTCGACGAGGAGATGGGATTCTTCAGCGAGGACCACGCGTCGCTGACCATGCGCGTGAAGCGCCTCGACACCGAGTTCGCGTGGGCCGAGGATCCGCCGTCGCGCACACGCCGGCTCGTGACGAACGTGCTCGTCGAACCAGGGCCCGACGGGGAGCTCGAGGTGCGCAGCAACGTGCTCGTCTACCGCACCCGCACCGACAACGCGATTCCCGAGCTGTTCTCGTGCTCGCGACACGACCTGCTCCGACCGACTGGCAACGGGTTCGCCATCGCCCGCCGTACCGTCTACGTCGACCAGACCGTGCTCGGCGGACTCAACCTGAGCATCTTCTTTTGAGCATCGTCGAGTCCGGGCCCAGTGGGATGCGCGACGACTTGATCGACGGGCCCGAGCCGTTCCCCCGGCGGCGGGAGACGATGGTGATCGGCAACGAGTTCGCGGTCGTTCACCTGACCCGGGTCGAGACCCGCAACGGGTGCCGGCTGGAGATCAGCTCCCCCCGGCTCGGCTACTCGATCTCGCTCGATCCGCTCGAGCTCGACAGCCTCACCTGGCAGACGCCGGAGACCTTCGCCCGCTTTCTCAGCATGCCCTACGGGCCGGGCCCGATCGCCGATCGGAGCGGACCGGACGGGCGGGACGACAACCACCAGTAGGGAGTGCACATGGCAGGCTGGCTTGAAGGGAGGGCCGCGCTCGTGACCGGCGGCGGGTCCGGCATCGGCCGGGCCGTCGTCGACCGCTTCGTGCGTGAGGGCGCGCGGGTCGGAGTGCTCGAGATCGCGCCCGATCGTGCCGATGCGCTCACCGACGCGCACGGCGACGCGGTCGTCCCCGTGACCGGAGACGTGACCCAGCTCGAAGACAACGCCCGCGCGGTGAAGGAGACCGTCGGCGCGTTCGGCGCGCTCGACGTGTTCGTCGGCAACTCGGGGATCATGGACGGGTTCACGCCGCTCGCCGCGTTGAGCGACGACAACATCGAGGACGTCTTCGACAGCCTCTTTGCGGTGAACGTGAAGGGATACCTCCTGGGCGCCAAGGCCACACTCCCCGAGCTCCTGAAGACGCGCGGCTCGATGATCTTCACCGTCTCGAACGCGGGCTTCTACGCCGGTGGAGGCGGCCCTGTCTACACCGCGACGAAGCACGCGGTCGTGGGCCTCATCTGCCAGCTCGCCCACGAGCTCGCGCCCAAGGTCCGCGTGAACGGCGTCGCGCCTGGGGGCACCGTCACCGACCTTCGGCTCCCGCCCGCGTTGGGCACCGATCCCGACGGCAACACGCGGCGCGCATTCGACGTCCCCGACATCGAGGACGCGATCCGCGGAGTCACGCCGCTGCACATGGCACCGAGCCCCGCGGACCATGCCGCCGCGTACGTGCTGCTGGCGTCGCCCGAGAACTCTCCCGCCATGACGGGGGCCATCATCAACAGCGACGGCGGCCTCGGCGTCCGCGGCCTCAAGGGCGTCTCCGGCGGAGACGACCTCTAACCGAGAGAACGCGCGCGGGTTCGCGAGACGCGCGTCGGTGCCGACGCGAGCTGACGCTCGTAGGCGTCGCGGATGAGCTTGCGCACCCGGGGCGGTCCGACGTCGAACGACAGCAGGTGCTCGTTCGCCCAGGCCACCTCGACGTCGGGCTGGTTCTCGGTGATCCAGGAGTCGTCGTCGTAGACGGCGATGTTGACCGGCTTGAAGAACCCGTCGAGCACGGCGCGGGTCTCGTCGCGTGCCGACTCGGGCGCGTCGAGCGGCACGGTGCGGCCCGCCCACGCGTAGACGACGGTCCGGTGCTCGTCGACCGGGAGCTCGTACTGGTGCAGCCGGACCGCGGGGCCACCATCGGGGAGCGGCACCCAGACCGACGCGACGCACGGCAGTTTGAACTGCACCTCGTCGAAGCTCTGCGAGTGGTCGTCGGTGGCGTGCTTGCGCCGTACGAGCACGGTGTCGTCGGTCGTCGTCGCCTCGAGCTCTTCGGTGATGAGGAAGGTGAACGCCTCGGGAGTCACGATCGGGTTCCCGTCGGGGAGCTTCTCGACCTCGAGCGCGCCGCTGGCCCCGATCCGGCTGATGAAGTGGCCGTGGAGGAACGGCACGTGGGCGGGGTCGCACGTGTTGTCGTGGATCAAGAGCCAGTTGGCGTTCCAGATGGTCTCGAAGACGATGCCGACGTAGTGCGGGTCGGCCATCTCGGGCTGCATCTCGAGCGAAGGGGCGGGAAATCGCTCACCGTCGCCGAGGTACGCCCACACGAGGCCGGCGCGCTCTTCGGTTGGGTACGAGGTGGCGCACAGGCGCTGTGCCTGCCGGCCGTCCTCGTGCTGTTCGACGGGAACGAGCCGGCACTGGCCGTCGCCGTCGTACTGCAAGCCGTGGTAGCGGCACTGGAGCCGCCCGCCGACGAGATCGCCGATCGAGAGCTTGGTCCCGCGGTGCGGGCACCGGTCGCGGAAGACGCGTGCGACACCGTTGCCGTCACGCCACACGACGAGCTCCTCCCCGAGGCGGGTGATACCGAGCGGCGTGTCGGGCACGGCTTCGGTTTCGAGCACGGGGTACCAGTAGTTACGCAACCCGACGCGCAACTCGGGTGCCAGGCGAGCAGATTCGCGGGCCACCGAGATCAGTCCGGAGGGATGCTGACGCGCAGGACCTCGTCCTCGGTCGGCCGGTTCACGATGGTCATCGGAGCTCTCCCGTTGCTTCCTCGGTCACTGCCTGGTCGATTGCTGTTGCTGGGCCTCGTAGGCGTCGCGGAGCATCTTGCGGACCCGGAGCGGTCCCGCATCGGTCGAGAGCAGGTGCTCACCCGACAGGCACTCGTCGACGTCGCCCTGGTTATGGGTGACCCACGAGTCCTCGCGGAAGACCGTCGAGAACGTCTCCCACACCAAACTCTCGAGCAGCTCCCGGGTCGGCTCGCGCTCCTCGTCGTTGTCGGTCTTCCGCCCGATGAAGAACACGCAGTAGGTACGGTCGGCGTCGAGCGCCATCTCGTACTGGATCGAGCGGACGGGGTGGCCACCCACGGGGGTCGGGACCCACACCTTGGCCGAGCACGGCAGCACGAACTCGACGTCGTCGATGGTGGATCCGTCGGGTTGACCCCTGCGGCGGGTGCGCACTGCGTTGGGCGTGACGATGCTCTCGTATTCGTCGAAGGCGAGAACCTCGGCCATCACGTCGCTGATCAACGGATTGCGCGGCGGCAGTGGCTCGAGCTTGGTGCCGTCGCCGTTCGCGGAGACTCCGTAGTGGCCGTGGAGGAAGGGGAAGTGGAACAGGTCGGAGGTGTTGTCGTGGATCAGCAGCCAATTCGCGTCCCAGACCATTTCCTTGACCATCCACACGTAGCTCGGATCGCCGAGCTCGGGATGTTCGTCGTGCGCCGGGACCGGCCCGGGTGGGAACGCGTCGACGTCGCCGAGATACGCCCACACCGCGCCGTCCTGTTCGACGGTTGGGTACGACGTCGCGCACAGGCGCTGGGCCTGGCGGCCGTCTTCCCGTTGCTCGACCGGGACCAGCCGGCACTGGCCGGTCCCGTCGTACTGGAGCCCGTGGTACCGGCACTGGAGGCGCCCGTCGACGAGATCGCCGATCGAGAGCCGGGCGCCCCGGTGCGGGCACCGGTCGACGAACGTGTGCGCCGCTCCGTCGCCGTCGCGCCAGACCACCAGGTCCTCGTCGAGCCGGGTGACGCCGACGGGGCCGTCGGACGGCAGACCGCTCGACGGCAGGATCGGGTACCAGTAGTTGCGGATGCCGACGCGGAGGCCGTCGAGGTGGGCAGCGTGTTTCGTGGTCGTGGTCATGTCGTGGCCTTGGTCGTGTCGGACGGGTGCTCGAGCTGGACTTCGAGGCTTACCTCGTCGACGATCACGCGGACGTCGCCGTTGGCCTCGCGGCGGAGCTTCTCGGTGAGTTCGACGTCGACCTCGAGGGAATCGCAATCGACGGCCACGCCGTAGATGTCCCGCGCCGCCTCGGCGGTCACGACGCCGTTGCGAACGTCGGTCACCACACTGGCGATCTCGCGCTCGTGCGGATCGCCGACGCCGGCGCCTCCCGAGCTGAGCTTGATCAGCTCGTCGCCGCGAAGCACCTCCCGCATCCGGTGCGGCTTCACCCGGATGAGCTCGTCGCCCCGGCGTAGATACGTGCGGCACGGCGGCGTGGGGTAGCCGCCGAGCACACCCTTGCCGAGCATCTCGTCCCCGTCAGAGCTGCCGGTCGCCATGCGCCCGTCGGTTCCCTCGTTGACGGCCCGCCAGTCGACGCCGCCCCCGCCGCGCCACTTCCCGGCGCCCATGAAATCGGGAACGACCTCGAGCTTCACCATCCGCCACGGGTAGCGGATCTCGGCCTCTTCGACGTTGCCGCGGATCACCGACGCCAGCGTTCCCATCGCGGTCGGTCCCGTCGGCCCGTCGTGGCCCCACACCGCGCCGCAGCTGCCGTCGTAGTCGAACGTCGTGCGCACGTACGGGTTCCCCGTGCGCGGATCGGCCGCGAAGGTGTAGTCGCCGCGGTGCTTGGCCCACGCCGCCATCGCCCGTTCGGGCTTGGCCCCGGCGAGCGCCTCGGTCACCGCCTCCATGATCTGCGTGCCGACGTTGACCGGATCCGCGCCCACCGTCGCCGGGTACTGGGCGTTGGTCACGTTGCCGGGCGGAGCGATCACTGTCATCGGGCGCAGCGAGCCCTCGTTGTGGAAGTCGGCCAGCGCGGGATCGAACAGGAGGATGGCAGCGCCGACGGCGGTGCCATACGTCGCGGCGTACACGCTGTTGATGTAGCCCTTGCGCTGGTCGTCGCTCCGGGAGAGGTCGATGGTCAACTCGTCGCCTTTCACCGTGCAGTCGACGCGCACCCAGACGGGCTCGTCGAGCACGGTGCCGTCGTCATCGGTGGCCGATTCGCCGCTGTACGTGCCGTCGGGGATCGCGGCGATCTCGGCCCGCACCGCGCGCTCGGTGCGCTCGATCATCCCCTCGATGCAACCGAGCACAGTGTCGCGCCCGTACCGGCGCAACAGGTCGAGGGCGCGGTTCTCCGCCAGCTGTGTCGCCGCAATCATGGAGTAGTTGTCGAGACGGACCGCGTCGCGGAACCGGACGTTGTTCCAGATGAGCTCGAACAGGTCCGACTTCTCGACGCCCCGTTCGTAGACCTTCAACGGCGGGATGCAGAGCCCTTCGGCGTGGATGTCGTAGCCGTTCGGGAAGTAGCCGCCGGGGAACGAGCCGCCGGTGTCCTGCTGGTGGCCCCGCACCAGCGTGAAGAACACGAGCTCGTCCTCCCAGAAGATGGGGCGAATGAACCCCCAGTCCGGGAGGTGGACGTTGTGGCCCCCGTGATAGGGGTCGTTGGTCAGGATGATGTCGCCCGGGTGGAGGTCGTCACCGAACTTCTCGCGGATCGAGTTGATCGCGAACCCGGTACCGAGGAACTGGTTCAAGAGACCTTCGGGCATCGCGATCGTGGCGCCGTCGGCGCGCCAGATCCCGACCGATACATCCTTGAGCTGGCCCATGAGGAAGCTCTGCGCGGTCCGCTCGACCAGGTGACGCATCTCCCGGCATGTCGTCTGGAACGAGTGCCACACCGTCGACAGGGTGATCGGGTTCACGTCTGCAGGTACCACGTTCCTCCTTGGATCGTTCAGCCGCTCGCGGCTGCGTAGGACTCGGCGCGCTCCGCGGTGGCCGCCGCCGAGCGCAGGACGAGGTTCCGCTGCGGGTCGACCTCGCAACTGAAGCCGTCGAGCACGAGCACCGTCGTGGTCGGGTCGTCGATCAGGGCCGGTCCCGCGAGCGTGTCACCGGGCCGGAGCCGATCGCCGTCGTAGACGGGCACCTCGCGTGGCCCGTCCTCGAAGACGCAGCGACGGGTGCCCCGCGGGGCCTCCTCTCGGCTCCCGCCGGCGCCGGTGTGGGCGGCGAGCTCGAGTGCCGTCCGCGGGCTCGTGACCTTCAGATAGAAGGAGAGAAACTCCACCGGCTGCCACGGCAGCTTGTAGGTGTAGAGCACCTCGTAGCGGTCGTGGAACCGGCGCACGAGCTCGTCGAGCGCCGCCTGCGTCACCGGGCCGTCGGGCAACTCGATCTCGACCTCGTGGAACTGGCCCGCGTACCGCATGTCGACGGTGTGCGTGAAGTGGAGCCCACCGGGATCGACGCCCACGCCGGCAAATGCGCGCTCGGCTTCGTCGCGCATCTCCGTGTAGATCGCGGCGACGGTGTCGGGCTCGACTCGGGCGAGGTCCCGGAAACGCGTGCGGGCGTACTCCTGGCCCAGGTCCATGGTGAACATCCCGAACGCGCTCATGAGCGCCGACACACGGGGGACGATGACCTCGGGGATCATCAGCCGCTGCGCGATGGCGGCGGCATGTATTCCGCCCGCACCGCCGCCCGCGACCATGGTCAAGTCCCGGACGTCGTAGCCCCGCTTCGTGCACACCTCGGTGATCGCGTTCGCCATCACCGACGTCACGGTCGAGAACGTCGCCAGCGCGGTTTCGTCCGCCGTCATCCCCAGTTCCCGGCCGACCGTTTCGAGCGCGGCTCGTGACCGGTCGACGTCGAGGTCGATCGCACCACCGAGGAAGAAGTCCGCGGGCACGTATCCCAATGCGAGGTCGGCGTCGGTGACGGTGGCGGTGTCGCCGCGTCCGTAGGCGGCGGGCCCGGGGTCGGCGCCCGCACTCATCGGTCCGACCCGCAGCAGGCCGAGCGAGTCGACCCAGACGATCGAGCCGCCGCCCGCGCCGACGCTCGAGATGTCGACCATCCTGATCGCGACCCGCTCTTCTCCGACCCACGCCTCGGTCGTCCTCGGGACCTCGCCGTCCCGGATCAGGCACACATCGAAGCTGGTGCCGCCCATGTCGACCGAGAGGAGATTCTGGTGCCCGTGCAGCGCCCCGACGTACTGCGACGCCGACGGTGCCGCCGCCGGTCCCGATCCGAGGAGGTACACGGCGCGGTCGACGCACTGCTCGACGACCTGGACCAGCCCGTTGGCGAGCATCATCAGCAGCGCGCCCTCGAACCCGTGCGACGCAAGCTCGCGCTCGAGTTGCTCGAGGTACCGGGCAATGACCGGACCGATGTACGCACTGACGACGGTCGAGGAGAAGCGCTCGAACTCCCGCCACACCGGGAGAATCTCGTGTGACGTCGCAATGTGTGCAGCGGGTGCCTCCTCGGCGACGATCTCCCGCGCCCGCTGCTCGTGCGTCGGGTTCGCGTACGAGTGCAGCAATCCGATCGCGATGGCGTCGCAGCCTTCGCGCACGAGCCGGCGCGCGGCATCGCGTACCTCGTCTTCGGCCAGCGGCGTGAGGATCTCGCCGGTGTAGAGGGTGCGCTCCGTGACGCCGAGTCGGAGGTGGCGGGGGACCAGCGGTCGGTAGGGCTCGACGAACTGGTCGAACATCGATCCGTGGAGGTTCTTGATCCCGCGGCGGATCTCGAGCACGTCCCGAAATCCGGCCGTCGTGATCACGCCGACCTTCGCGCCCCGACCGGTCAGCAACACGTTGATTCCGAGCGTCGTGCCGTGCACGATCCGATCGGTCCCGGCGAGAAACTCCTCCAACGTCTGGTCGTGGTGGGCGGCCGCCTTCCCGAGCGAATCGAACAGTCCGCGCGTCGGATCGTCGGGTGTGGTCGGGGCCTTGAACTTCTCGAGGTGCCCGGTGTCATCGAGCACGAGGCAGTCGGTAAACGTCCCGCCGACGTCGATCGCGAGCTGTCTCATGCGCTCATCGCCTGGGAGTTGTCGATGGAACGCGGGACGAGCCACTGCTCGGCCCACCCGCCGAGCTCGCGCAGGACGCGTCCGAGACCGAGGCCCTTCTCGGTCAGCCCGTAGCGCACCCTGGGCCCGACCGAGCGCGACACGATTCCCTCGGCCTCGAGCATCCGCAGGCGGAGCGTGAGCGTCGACGGGCTCGGGCAGCGACTCGCGGTGCGCAGCTCCCCGAACCTCATCTCAGCGTCCAGCAGCGGCCGGATGATCGCCAGCATCCACTTCTGCGACAGCAGATCGAGCGCGGCCTCGACCGGGCACCATTCGTGGTTCGAGTCGGTCATCACCCCGAGAGCGGCTTCTTCATCTCGCCGGGCACGTCGTTGCTCACGGACCGGAGGTGGTCGCGCGTACGGATGTAGTAGCGACCGGGCTCGAGCGGCTGGTCGGTGAGGAACGCGACCGGCTCGTGGACGTCGAGCACGCGCAGGCAGTGCTCCTCGCCCTGCCGCTCCGTCCAGCTGGTCATGGTGAACGACGCTTTGTCGCCTTCGCCCTGGGTGAAGACGATGCCGTCCTGGGGGAACGGCCGTCCGGACCAGGAGCCTCCGAACCCGTCGGTGCCGGCGATGCGGAAGTCGGGGCCGAGCTCGCCCCGGTCCTCGTAGGTCACCGCGCCGCCGTCGGGAAGCTCACGGC
>JBOGFL010000230.1:0-6604 GCA_050743285.1 Acidimicrobiia bacterium | reverse complement strand
GAACTCCTGCACCATCACGATGAACGTCATCGTGCCGCCGCGCTTCCCTTCCTTCTCGTACACGTCTTCGACCTTCGAGCGGGCGGTGAGCTTGGTGCCCGCGCGCGGCGGCGGGCCGTAGAACGTGTAGCTCTGGCCGCCGTGCAGCAGCCGCTGGAGGTCGATGCCGAGCTCGCCGATCGCGCCTTCGCCCGGTGGGGTCCAGTGGCTGACGGTGGTCAGGAACGTCGGCTGCGACACCGGCTCGGGATCGTCGACGTAGTCGGGACCATGCGACATCGTCGCCCGCGCGAACTCGCGGATCTTTCCCCGCTCGACGACCATCTCGACGGGATCGCCGATCTGCTTGCCGATGAGCTTGCTATCCGCCATCCGGTCCCTCCCCGGTCTCCAGCAGGTGCACGAACGCCTCCTCGTCGAGGATCGTCACGCCGAGCTGCTCGGCCTTGGCCAACTTCGAACCGGGATTCTCGCCCACCACGACGTACGCCGTCTTCTTGGAGACGCTGCTCGTCACCTTGCCCCCCCGCGCCTCGATCGCCGCCTGCGCCTCGTCGCGGCTGAGGGCCTCGAGCCCACCGGTGAGCACCAGCCCCATCCCCGTCAGCGGGCCGTCGACCGGGGCTACCCGGGGCGGGCCTTCGAGATTTACGCCTGCTTGGCGCAACTTCTCGACCACCTCCCGGTTCCGTTCCCGGGCGAAAAAACGCTGGACACTCTCGGCGATGATCGGCCCGACGCCGTCGACAGTGACGAGCTCCTCGACCGAGGCGTTCTCGATCCGGTCGAGGTGGCCGAGCTCGCGGGCGAGGTCCTGAGCCGCGGCGCCCCCGACATTGGGAACCCCGAGCCCGACGAGCAGGTTGGCGAGCGGACGCGACTTCGACGCCTCGATCGCCTCGACGAGCTGTTGCGCCGAGCGCTCGCCGATCCGCTCGAGCGGCACCAACTGTTCGGTGGTCAGTGAGTAGATATCACCAGCGTCGGCGAGAAGTCCGGCACCGACGAACTGATGTACTCGCTCCTCGCCGAGGCCTTCGATGTCCAGGGCGCCACGACTTGCGAAATGCACGATGCGCCCCCAACGCTGCGCGGGACAGTCGACGTTGACGCAGTTGGTTGCGGCCTCGCCTTCCACGCGCACGAGCGGCTGGCCGCACGTCGGACACTTCTTGGGAAAGCGCCAACGCTTCGACGACTTGGCGCGCTTTGAGAGCACCGGGCCGACGACCTCGGGGATCACGTCACCGGCCTTGCGCACCGTGACGGTGTCGCCGGGCCGAACGTCGCGGCGTATCACTTCGTCCTCGTTGTGCAAGGTGGCCAGGCCGACTGTCGAGCCGCCGACGAACACCGGCTCGAGCACCGCGAACGGCGTGGCCCGTCCGCTACGGCCGATGCTGACCATGATCTCCTTGAGGTTCGTCGTCTTCTCCTCGGGCGGGAACTTGTAGGCGATCGCCCAACGCGGCGCCTTGCTCGTCGTTCCGAGCTCGTCACGCTGCGCCAGCGAATCGACCTTCACCACCACTCCGTCGATCTCGTACGCGAGGTCGTGGCGGTGTTCGAGCATGTTCTCGGAGAACCCGTACACCGCGTCGAGGGCGTCGAATGCCTCGATCTTCGGGTTGACCGGGAACGCGAGCTCCCGCAGCCACGCGAGCGTCTCCTCGTGGGTCCGCAGCCGGGGGCCGCCCTCCTGCACGCCGAGCTGGTAGCAGAAGACGTCGAGCTCGCGCGACGCGGTGACCCCGGCGTCTTTCTGCCGCAGCGAGCCGGCCGCCGCGTTGCGAGGGTTGGCGAACAGGCGCGCGCCGGCGTCCCCTTGGCGCCGGTTCAGCTCCTCGAACGCCTTCAGCGGCATGAACACCTCGCCCCGCACTTCGAGGCGCCCGGGCGGGTCGTCGGTCGCGAGCCGCTTCGGGATCGAGGCGATGGTGACGACGTTGGCGGTGACGTCCTCTCCGGTCACGCCGTCGCCTCGCGTCGCGCCGCGGGTCAGGCGGCCGTCCTCGTAGAGCAGCGAGATCGCGAGCCCGTCCATCTTCGGTTCGCACACGAAACGGATCGCGTGGGGCACGAGGCGCTCGAGCCGTTTCCCCCACGCAAGCAGGTCGTCGAGCGTAAACGCGTTGTCGAGCGACAGCATCGGCACGACGTGCGTGACGGGGGCAAACGTCGCCGAGGGCGCGCCGCCCGGTCGCTGGGTCGGCGAGTCGGCGGTGACGAGCTCCGGATGTTCGGCCTCGAGCTCCTTGAGCTCCCTGACCAGCGCGTCGTACTCGGCGTCGGAGACCTCGGGCTCGTCGAGGACGAAGTACCGCTCGTTGTGGTACTCGACCTGATCCCGCAACTCGGCGGCGCGAGCGGCAGCTTGTTTCGGGGCCATTGACCCCCGAGATTACGGACTCTGGGGCGGCAGGGGGATGGTCGTGGTGGTGGTCGTCGTTGTCGTGGTCGTCGTCGTTGGCGGCTGCGTGGTGGTGGTCGTCGTCGGCACCGTCGTCGTCGTGGTCGGGTTGTCGTTCCCGCCGTCGTCTCGGGCGATCACGATGGCGACGATCAGCAAGATCGCGATGACGGCAGTCACGATCCCGACGACGATCATCGCGGTGCGGTAGCGGCTCTCCCCCTTGTCGCGCGACGCGGCCTCGACCTCGATGCGGGCGCCGCAGTTGGCACAGAAGGCCGCGCCCGGTGCGAGAGGCGAGCCGCAGTTCGGGCAGTAGGGCGGAGTCGACGCCATGCGGGTTCGTAGTATAGGGAGCATCGTGCGCAGTTCGGCGGTCTTCGTGTGGTTGCTGCGCATCGTGTGGCTGACGCTCCCGCTCACGACCGGGGACGCCGTGAGCAACGCGACCGGCGGGTGGTCAACCGCTGACCGCGTGGTCGCGGCGGTGTTGCTGTGGAGCGCGTGGGGGGCCGGTGTCGTTGCAACTCTCGCGCCTCGCCCGTGGGGGCTCACGACGTTGCGCACCGCGACGCCGTGCTTCGTCGGCGTCGCGATCGCGACTGCCGTCGGCGAACGCGCGTCGGCCGCGTCGGCGGCGGCGGCGGTCGGGGCAACGATGGTTGCAGGGGCGTTGGCCGCGACCCCGGAGGTCGGAAGAGCGTGCGCGGAGGCCGTCGCGTACGGCGACGAACGGCGCTTTCCGCTGAAAGTGCCGCCCGCGCTCTTTCTCGGACCGCTCCCGCTCGCGGTCGCCCTCGTCGCCGCCGGCGTCGCGCTCGGGCCGCTGCTGCTCGCGGACGGTCGCGTCGGGGTCGGCATCGCCGCGGTGGTGATCGGCTTTCCGGTGGCGGCGCTGCTCGCCCGTGCCCTGCACGGGCTGTCCCGCCGGTGGGCAGTGCTCGTGCCGGCGGGGCTCGTCGTGGCCGACCCGCTCACGCTCCCCGATCCCGTCCTCATCACACGCGACCGGGTCGCGACGCTCACGCCCTACGCGGGCCGCGCACCCGAGGGCGCGACCCTCGACCTCCGGCTCGGTGCAGTGGCCCGTTCAGTGCTCATGGCTCTGACCACCGACATCGACGTCATGGCCGGCCGCCGGATCGGACGCGGCGCCACGTCGGTGCCCACCCGCGCTCTCCTCTTCTCCCCCGTCCTCCCCGAGGAGCTGCTTCTCCTCGCGTCCGAACGCCGCATCACCGTGCGCCCGTGACCTTGTTGGTGCGATCGAGGCCGACCACGACGCGGCAACGTACGCGTATTCGCTGACCGTCACATCGCCATTCGATGGGGGCCGTTTTCGCAGCCGCCGAGGCGTGATCGGGCCTTCGTTTCTGGGTGCGCGGCTCGTGCTCGTGCAGTTCGGGCTCGCCTCGATCAAGGTTCTTGGCGGGAAGACGATGACCTTCGCCCAGGAACTCCAGAGGTCGCGGCCCTCGAGGGAGGAGTCCGGAGAACCGGGAGAGCTCGCGCCCTTACCGCCGCAACAGGAACGAGGCGTTGTCGTTGAAGAGGGCAGGCTCGGCGTCGGGCGTCGCGTGAACGGCGCGGTAATCGTCGATAGGTGTCGCGCTGCCCTCCGAGTGCGGGTAGTCGCTACAGCACATGAAGAGGTCGTCAGAGCTGGCCCGGAGGCGCTTGGGGTCCTCCAGCGCAAACGCCGCCACCCGTACCTGGCGGCGGAAGTACTCGCTGGGGCGCAGCTCGAGGTCGCAGACGGTCCGGCCGTTGAGCTTGGCGATGAAGTCGAGGCCCCCGTCGAGCATCAGCAGATACGACGGCACCCAGCTCGCGGTGAGCTCGACGACACCCATGCGTAGTTCGGGATGACGGTCCAGCGTGCCGTTCACGATGAGGTCGGTCAGCGCCAGCGCCGGTGGTGCCCACAGGAAGACCGCTTCGATCGCGGGCACGAACGCGTCGGGTGAATCGGTGTACCAGGCGTCGTCGAAGACGCGGGGCTGGTCGGCGACATGGAACACCGGCGTCACGCCACCGGCGACGAAGGCCGACCACACGCGGTCGTGGTCGGGGTGCGACAGCGGCTTCCCGTCGACGAGGGCGGGGGCGATCATCGCGAGGCGGACACCCGCGGCCGCGAGCCGGCCGACCTCGGCCTCGAGCCACGCCGGATCTCGCAGCGTGAGGTGGGCCACGGGGTGGAGGCGGCCGCCGCCTTCCTCGACGACAGTGCTGCACCAGCGGTTCCAGGCCGACATGTTGGCGGTGAGCGCGGGCAGCGACTCGGAGAGGCGCCGCTCCCACAGCAGCCCGAAGTTCGGGAACAGCACGGCCTCGTCGACCCCGAGGCCGATGAGACGTCGCTTCCGCGCCCGCGGCTCCCAGTAGTCGTTCGGCAGCGCCTCGTCGTAGCGGTACTCAGGTGGGAGGCCTTGGCGGCGCCGCTGACGGTGACGCCCACACGAGATGGTGTCGCCGGGCAGGTGTACATCGGCGAGCTCGAGGCGTTGGTCTCGCCAGGTGAGCCAGGCGTAGCCGAGGTCGTCGTCCTCGATGCGCAGGGCCTCGGCCCGTGCGGCGGGATCGACATGTTCGCCCCACAGGCCCCGGCTCTCATAGAGGTGCTGGTCGCAGTCGATGATCGCGTTCACGGGCCTTCCTCGAGCGGGGGACGGTGTTTCTCCAGTGTGCCCTTCTCTGACGTCCCTGTCACAACGTTGCCGGCGTCAGCCCGACGATGATTCAATGATGACGCGGGCGTCAAGAAAGGGGAACTCATGGCCGACCTCATCTTGGTAGACGGTGACGGCCACACGATGGAGCCCGACGACCTCTGGACCAACCGCATGGACCGGGACCGGTGGGGCGACTGGATCCCCTACAAGGTCCTCGAAGACGAGGTCTACGAGACCACCTACACGGCGGGCGTCGTTCGGGGCGGAGGCCGCGAGCTGGTCGACCAGATCTGCGCCAAGGTCGGGCTCACACCTCGGGAGTTCCGCAACCTGCTCGAGAGCCTGCGTGTCCCGGGCGGCTACGACCCCGATGCCCGCGTGGCCGACATGGACCGGGACGGGATCGACGCCGCCGTCGTGTATCCGTCGATGGCCCTGTTCTTCGGGCCGGTCGACCCCATCGAAGGTCTGCGCGACGTCGAGTTCGTGGCCGACTGCCAGCGCGCCTACAACGACTGGGCAGCCGAGTTCTGCCGCGCGCATCCCACCCGGCTCTTTGCAATGGCCGCCGTGCCCCTCCAAGACATCGACCGGGCGGTGGCCGAGACCGAGCGAGCGGTCGACCGCCTCGGGCTCCAAGGTGTCTTCGTGCGGCCGTCGCCCTACATCGACGAGCTGCCGTTGAACAACCCCGTCTACGACCGCTTCTGGGCGGCCTGCCAGGACCTCGAAGTCCCGGTGGCCTTCCACCCCGGGGTCCACATCGACACGCCCGGCGCGTGCAAGAAGTTCGGCCTGGTCCTCGACGACCCGAACATCATGGCGACGAACTCGGCCGTCGACGAGCTCCACGGAGGGTCGGGCCTCGGACAGGCAGTGGGCAACACCGTCGACATGATCGTCACCATGGGCCGCCTGCTCATGGGCGGCGTGTGCGAGCGGTTCCCCCGGCTGCGGCTTCTCTTCCTCGAAGCCGGCGGTGGGTGGATCCCCACCCAGCTCGAGCGCATGGACGAGCAGGTGAAGGCGTTCCCCCTCGAACGGCGGTGGCTCACCCTGCTGCCGAGCGAGTACTTCCGCCGGCAGTGCTGGGCGGGATTCGAGGCCGAGGAGTGGAATCTCGCCGCCTGCGCCGATTTCCTCGGAGCCGACCGCATTCTCTGGGCCTCCGACTACCCGCACCCCGAGTTCCATCCCGGGGTGGTGAAAGAGATGCTCGAACGCATCTCGAGCCTTCCCGACGAGGATCAACGCCGGATCGCCGGGCAGAACGCGATCGACGCCTATAACCTCCCGCTCTGACGGGGTGACGCCAGACCCGAGGAGCCCGTGTCTCATCGGCGTCGCTCAGCGAACGTGGCGACCGAAGAACGAGGAGTCTCCCGAGCCGCTGGCGATGTGGGAGCACGTGTGCCAGCGCGCCGCCGCCGACACCGGGCACCCGAACGTCTTGCGGCACGTCGACAGCCTGCAGATCGTCTACTGCCAGAGCTGGCAATACGACGACCCGACGGCGCGG
>JBOGFL010000229.1:0-10945 GCA_050743285.1 Acidimicrobiia bacterium | reverse complement strand
ACCCCGGCGTAGAAGCGGTCGCGCCAGTCGTCGTACTGCCATCCCGACGTCCCGATCCACAAGCGGCGGCGCGCCATGCGGATAGCATGGCGTCTCGCGCCCCTAGCTCAATTGGCTAGAGCAGCGGACTCTTAATCCGCGGGTTCGGGGTTCGAGTCCCCGGGGGCGTACCCCTCGTGACTTGCGGCAACGCCGCGTACAACAACGGCGGCGGCGCGTAGGAAGGGCCGTTCGGGTCACTGTTGGCTCTCGGGCACGCAAAGCCAGTCCGTCTTCCGGGCCTATCGGGCCACGTCCGGCCAGCCCAGACAAAGCGCCTGCCGCAGCCTCGCGACCGGCTCCGGAAACTCGCGGCGACGGACCTGCGCCCAAGGAGAGCAGTAGCTCCCCCCCGTTCGCCAGCCCCGCGACTAGGCCCGGCCTAACGGCGACGTCGACGGATGCGACGCCTCAGATGGTCGACGAGCGGCGGAGCCGCGAGGTCCCAGAGTGCTTGGGTTCGGCCTTTGGAGCGAAGGTGCGGGTCATCCGCGAAAACCACGGCGTGGCGCCCCGACAGGGCCTCTCGGATCGGCCGCTCCTTCGTGAAGTAGTAGGTGGAGAGGCACTTTCGACTTCCCCCGGGCACCTCAGCCGCAACGGGATAGGGGTGGCCGTGCAGCGCGGTCGGGGCGGTGTTGAAGATCACCAGGCGATTGAAGAGCGGCACGATCGAGTGCATGCACCGCAGTGGATTCATGCACCAGAGTTCGAGCTGACCGCCGTGTTCCTCACGCCAGCCTCGATTCATGTAGTAGAGGACGTTGATACGGCGGGCGAGGCGTGTCCGTGCGCCTTGGGTGAAGTCGGTGTGCGGGTCGAGGCGACCGCCCGGCGGCACCTCAAAGAGGCCGGCCGCCGCGAGGTGGGGATCCGTCACCAGAGGCCCGATGCCAGTCATGCGCTCCAGAAACCGAACGAACTGCGACCCGTTGAATGCCGCGAGGAGGCCGCGGATGCGAGCACCCACCAGCGTCATATCGGAGCACACGTGCTTGAACTCGTGACGGTCGTCAAAGGTCTTGTGGTGGATCGCGTCGAAGTCGGGCCACTCGTCCAGCAGCGCCGACGCGACTGTCTCCGGGAGGAAGCCGTCGATGACGACATGCGGGAAGGGCTCCGCGGTCCGGTACTCACCACCATGCCTGTCGACGAGCGCGTCGAGGTAGTCCTCGTCGAACTCGTAGAGAATTCCCTCGCGTACTCTCGAAGCCGGGGAAGCTGTCGGCGCTCCATCCGGCGGCTCTGAAGTACCGCCAGCCGCGCTCGCCGGTGCCGAGCTACGAGCCGAGCTGGCGTCCACTTCGCCTTCGCCCCTTCCTCGTCGTCAACAACGAGCAGCGAGTCGTCGCTTCGAGAGCATGGTGTCGACTGCCCGATTCTGAAAGAGCGGAGCGGCGCGTCACGAGGCGCCGCTGACGCGCCCGATCCGACCGCGCAGACTCCGGTCGGCCCATCCTCACCACGGTGATCGCTCGCTCCCCGGATCCCTTTGCAATAGAGGTTGCCGCAACCTCTATTGCCTATTATCTTATCGGTGTGGCTCCCCGCGGACAAGCGCGCAGAGGCGGCGAGTTCCTGGGCGTCCTCGACGAGCTTGTCGAGGTCCTGGAGCAGAGCACGGCCGCGAACCAGGCGGCAGTGCGCCGAGCCCGGGAGATTCAACGCGACGCTGCGAGCGGGAAGTCGGTGAGCGAGATCGTCCTGGCCGAGGAACCACCCCTGATCGTGGAGCTCACACGCGACAACATCCAGCGGCTTTACGACGTGGGCGGAAGGCTTCGCCGCGCCGAAGCGCGGACGCTCCACGACGAGGGAATCACCATGGACACGATCGCCCGACTGTTCGGCGTCACCCGCCAACGCGTCTCCGCGCTCATCAAGAGCGCCAAGAGCTAACCTCGGCTGGACTCTTCGTCCGCGGGTT
Organism: Acidimicrobiia bacterium; assembly: GCA_050743285.1. Taxonomy (GTDB): domain Bacteria; phylum Actinomycetota; class Acidimicrobiia; order IMCC26256; family JACDBD01; genus JBOGFL01. Next base: position 8,979 of record JBOGFL010000229.1, on the reverse strand, counting down.
CGGGGTTCGTGTCCCCGGGGTCGTACCGGCTCAGACGGCGTTGCCGTTCTTGCACAGGGTCTTCGACCAGCCCAGCTCCCGGTACGACTTCGTGTAGTACGTGCCGTCGGGGCAGCGCAGTGCCGGGCTGACCTCGCTGAACATACCGGTCTCCGACTCATAGCCGGGAACGCTCCACACGTGCACCATGTAGCCGGTGTTCGTGATGAGCTGACCGCCGTACCTGTCGCACAGCTCCGGGGTGACGTCCGGTAGGTCGGCACCGAGCGGCGCCTCGATCACGCCGTTGCGGTAGACGATGCACGTGTTCGTGTGGTAGTGCCAGTGGTCGTTGGGACCGACGAAGCCCGTGGGCTCCTGGCCGGCCGGGGCACCGTACGCCATGTACATGAAGCCCGCGATCGGCGCGTCCGGCTCGAGCCCGTCGTAGATCAGAACCGGGACCAACGTTTCGTGCGACCCCTCGAGCGCGTCGTCGTTGTTGCCGGTGTACCCGCCGTAGTTCACGTAGTGCGTGCCGAGACCGGGCACAAACGGGCCGGCCCGGCGGTATCCACCCGCCTCGGCGTCGGCAATGGTTGGGTACTTGTCGACGAGGTCACGCGTCGCGGCGAGCTCGTCGTCAAGCAGCGCCTGGGTGCGCGGGTCGAGGTCGACCTCGCCGGTCTCGTGCTGGTGACCATTCGACAGTGCCGCGAATCCGAGGTCGTCACCTTCCGGGCCGTGCGCGTGGCCGCCGGCGGACTCACCGCCGTGCGAGTCTCCGGCCGCCGATCCGTGGTCACCGTGACTGCCACTGGCGTGGCTACGAGCACCCGGCGAGAGGAGCACGCCGCTGACGAGCGCGATCACCCCGATCGGCACGATGACGCCCGTGAGCAACACCGAACTGTCGAGGCTGCGCGCGAAGTTTGGGCGCGTGAGCAATCCCATGCTGACGAGCAGGAGCGCGCCCTCGATCGCGACGCACGTGAGGTCGACCGACGACACCATCTCCGGGTGCCAGGCGTGGGCACCAAACGGCAAGCCGTAGGTGCGGCTCACCGCCCACAGCGCGATCAGGCCGAAGTTGAGACCCACCGACACCCGCAGGATGAGTCGCGACGGCTGCGTGAGCAGCAGCACGGCCAGCGCGATCTGAAGCCAGCCCGCGATCATGAAGCCGGCGCCCTCGACCGTCGACTCCCCCGCGTGCGACGGCGCCATGACGAGATGGATCGCGCCGGCCGCGAACGAGAAGGTGGAGAGGAGAATCCGCCCGGGCATGGCAATCGCCGGCGTTTGCGCGTCTCGGCGAGCCGGGACGGGCGCGAGCACGTCGGTCATTCGACCCCCACGTAAGGCTCTTGGCCGGGAAAGTGTACGCACAAACCGTTCCCGGTCGCGGAGAATCTTAGGGAGCGTTCAGGTCGGAGACCTTCGGCACGCGAGGCCGGGCGCGGTACTCGTACCACCACGCCACGACCATCATCACCATGACGGGCAGGTTGTAGGTGAAGTGCAGGTACGGGCGGGCGAGCGGCGATCCGACCAGGCCGCCGGAGCCCATGATCCCCGCCAATCCGCCCTGGGCGTACCGCGCCGGCTCGGCGCGGTACATCCAGTACAGGTACACGTGCTCGACCTGGTGGATCGTCTGGAACGCGAAGGCGATCGACAACCACCCGCTGTCGCCCCGCCAGAGCACGACGAAAGAGGCGAGGGCGAGCCACAACCCGGTGTCGAAGACGAGGTGCACGGTTTCGAAGTCGAGGCGGCCGATCATGCCGTGCGAACGGTCCAGATCGCCGCTCGTGTTGAGGAGCTGGACCACCTGGGCCGTGTGTTCGAACGTGTGTACGACCTGGATCGACACCAGCCCGCTGAAGAGAGCGAAGCTGAGCTCGCTGGGAGCAGTCGGCGGGGTGACGGCGCGCCGCCGGGCGAGTGCCCAGCTGACGACCACCGCAGCGCCGAGCGCCACTATCGCGGCGCCGAGGACCGCGACCGGCCAGTGCCGCAGGGCGTCGGCCCGGCCGAGGCGCGGCATCGTGACCATGATCCGCAACGTGACGTAGACGACGAGCCCACCCCCCGCGACGAGGGCGGCGATGGCCCAAGCCTGGGGCGCGGGAACCGGGACCGCGCGGACATGGCGTGCCTCCGAACCCGGAACCACGATCGCTTCGGGTCGCGCCATGCCGCCCTCCGTTCGTCCGGGACTGTAGCGGACACTGTTTTGACGACCCGGGGACCCGTCCCGGTTCCCGGGGCCTCGGAGCCTCGGTCGGGACGCGGGAGAAACGAGACGCGCTTGTAGCCTCCGGGAATGGCCGACCTCGACCCGGTCGACGCCTTCGGACTCGATGAGCGCGTGGCAATCGTCACCGGTGCCAGCGGCGGGCTCGGCGCGCGCTTCGCACGCGTACTTCACGCCGCGGGGGCGCGGGTCGTGCTGGTCGCCCGCCGTCGCGAGCGCCTCGAAGATCTCGCCGCCGAGTTGGGTGACGCGCTTCCGTACGCCGCCGACCTCGCCGACCCCGACGCGGTGCCGGGAATCGTCGACGCCACCCTCGATCGCTACGGCCGTGTCGACGTCCTCGTCAACAACGCCGGCTTCGGCGAGCGAGTACCGGCCGAGGATGCGAGCCTCTCTTCGTTTCGAACCATCGTCGAGGTGAACCTGGTCGCGCCGTTCGCGCTCTCGCAGCACGCGGCCCGCTGGATGATCGGGGCTGGGACGTCCGGCTCGATTGTGAACATCGCCTCCATCTGGGGTGTCGTTGGCGTGGGCCAGATCCCCGACGCCGCGTACTCGGCGTCAAAGGGTGCGCTCGTGAACATGACCCGAGAGCTCGCGGCCCAGTGGGCTCGCAAGGGCGTGCGGGTGAACACGATCGCGCCGGGCTGGTTCCGGTCCGAGATGACGGTCGGCGAAGACGCGATGTTCGGCAACGAAGGCTCGGAACGCTGGATCCGCAACCGCACGCCGATGGGACGCGCCGGTGAGGAGCACGAGCTCGACGGCGCGCTTCTCTTCCTCGCCAGCGACGCCAGCAGCTTCATCACCGGCCACCCTCTGCGTCGACGGCGGCTGGACCGCCGTCTGACGTTGCAGGGTTAGACGCTCGCCTTCTCGAGGATGTGGACGCCGCAGGCCGAGCCGAGCCCGATGACGTGGGTGAGGCCAACCGTGGCCCCTTCGATCTGGCGGTCGCCCGCCTCGCCCCGAAGGTGGGTGGCGACCTCGTAGACGTTGGCAACGCCGGTGGCGCCGAGCGGGTGGCCCTTCGAGATCAGACCGCCCGACACATTGACGGGAATCTTGCCGTCGCGCCCGGGGCCACCCTCGTCGATGAACTTCCCGGCTTCGCCCGGGTCGCACAGCCGCAAGTTGTCGTAGTGAATCAGCTCGGCGGTCGCGAAGCAGTCGTGGAGCTCGACCAGGTCGAGGTCCTGCGGGTCGACGCCCGCCGCTTCGTAGGCGTCGTCGGCCGCTCGGCGCGTCAGCGTGTTCACGTCGGGTTGTACCTGGTCCCGTTCGGTCCACGGGTCGGAACTCAGCACCGACGCCGAAATCCGCACCGCCCGCTTGCGCTGGTCGTCGCTGAGCGTCTTCAGTTTCTCCTCCGAGACGAGCACCGCGGCGGCCGCGCCGTCGCCGGTCGGGCAGCACATGAGCAGCGTGTTCGGGTACGCCATCATGTCGGCGTTCATCACCTCTTCGAGCGTGAAAGGCTTCTGGTACTGCGCCAGGGGGTTCAGCGTCGAGTGCTGGTGGTTCTTCTCGGCAACCTTGGCGAACTGCTCGAATCCCACGCCGTCGTGCTCGCTTGCGTACTCCATGCCGGCCTGCGCGAACACGCCGGGCATGAGACCGGTGCCGAGCACGCCCTCGACGCCCATCACCGAACCGTAGCGCCCCTTGGGCTCGTAGACCTTCTTCTCGCCGCGAGCTTTACCCGACGCGCCGAGCAGTCCGGCCTTTCCCATCTGCTCGAGCCCGACCGCCAGTCCCATGTCGGCTTCGCCCGCCTTGATCGACAGATACACGCACCGCAGCGCGGTCGCGCCCGTGGCGCAGGCGTTGGCGACGTTGTATACGGGGATGCCGGTCTGGCCGATCTGCTTCTGGAGGCGCTGACCGACGCCGCTGGCGGCTTCGGTGAGGTTCCCGGCCACGAGCACGTCCATGTCGTGGATCTTCACGCTGCCGTCGTCGAGCGCAGCGATCGCCGCCTCCGATCCGAGGTCGATGAGGTCCTTGTCGGGATAGCGCCCGAACCTCGTCATCGAGGCGCCCAGTACCCAAACGTTCTCGCCGTTGCTACCCATAGCTGCTCCTCAAGCGGGCTCGTACCCGAAGGCGACGGCCTCGGTTCCGTCGTCGTCGACACCGGCGACGAAGGTCGTGAGTCGGACGCGCATCCCGAGCTTCACCGCGTCGGGACTCGGGTCGACGTTCACGACGTTGGCCTTGACCGTGCCGCCCCCGTCGAGGTCGACCACTGCCGAAACGTACGGTGTCGGAACGCCGGGTGCTGCCCGGTGCACGATCGTGAAGCTGCGGACGATCCCCTCGTCGGTCAAACGGCGCTTCTTGAAGCCCGTCGTACCCGACTTGGCGTCGGCGTTCCGGCGGTCGAAGTAGAGCGCGCCGGAGTCTTGCGACTCGTTGGCAACGAGATGCGGCGCACCGTCATCGAGCACGAGGTAGTCGACGAGTGGAATCTGCTTGCCCACGGCCGGAAACGGTAGCCGAGGACCGCGTGCGAGACTGGTGCGGCGCGAGCGTGGCGGAACGGCATACGCGCCAGGCTTAGGACCTGGTGCCCTTCGGGGTATGAGGGTTCGACTCCCTCCGCTCGCACCTGGCCTGACGGCTACTTCTTCTTCCGGCGTCTGAACCGGCGCTTGGGCTTCCCGTCGCGGACGTCGGCAATGATGTCGGGTGCGGCCGAGTTCACGATCTCTTCCGCCTCGTCGAGCAGCGCGACGACGTCGTCGCCGGCGGGCTCGGTTTCGCCCGGTTCGACGCCCTCTTGCAGACTGCCGTACTGCCAGCCGACATCCATGCGGCGCTTCTGGAACGACGGGCAGTCTTCGGGACATCGCCACGGCGCCTCGGGCGCGAGATCGAGTCGGCACTTCCGTACGACTTCCCCGGACGGGTAGGTCCGGCTGTCGTAATGACGGCAGTCCGTTCGCATCCCCATGGGGACATTCTTGCGTATGCGGTCAGCCGAGCCACTCCGGTGCCCGCTCGAGCAGGTACCGGCTCAACGCAAGGCAGCGGTCGAGGGTCTCGCACCCGACGGCGTCCCCGTCGCGAATGTGGAGAAGAGACAGGCGCAGGTTGCCGACGATCCGCAGCGACCGCTCGGGCGCCTCGATCGCAGCCGGGATCGAGTCGATGGCCGACGCTTGCAGCGGCAGCTCCGGCCCACCGAGTCCGGCGAGCTCGGTTGCCAGGACCAGAAGGTCGGGGCCGTGCGGCAGTGGCGGGAGTGCCCACGTGAAGCTGAACGGGAAGTGGAAGTCGTCGGGCGGGTCCTCTCCGTCGGGCCGCGAGATCACCGCGTCTTCGAAGCCGAGCAGGACGCGGGGATCGACGTCGAGCGACAGGTAGAGATCGACGGGCCCTTCGCAACCCTCTTCGGGGTGCAGGTCGACCTCCCACGTCTGGCGCAGCGAGTAGCTCTCGACAAAATGGCGCTCGTCGTGGACGTGGAAGCCGTGCTCGACGGCGTGGTCCTTCAGGTCGGCGACGAACCCGGCGACATCAAGTACCGCCAACCCGCGTCACTTCCCTTCGGTTTGCCGAACGACGAGCAGTCCGTCCGCAAGGGTACGGAAGGCCTGCCCGCGATGCGAGAGGAGGTGCTTCTCCGCCGCACTCATCTCGGCGAACGTGCGACCGTCGCCGTCGTCGGGGACGAAAACGGGGTCATATCCGAATCCGAAGGAGCCGCGTGGGGTCGTGACGATCTTGCCTTCGACACTGCCGATCGCCGCTACCTCGAGGCCCTTGGGCCAACGAGCGACGGCAACCGTCGTGAACCGAGCGGTGCGCTGTTCCTCGGGGACGCCCACAAGCGCGTCGAGAAGCTTGGCGACGTTGTCGTCGTACGTTGCCTCGCGACCGGCGTACCGGGCCGAACGCACGCCCGGGGCGCCCCCGAGCGCGTCTACCTCCAGCCCGGTGTCATCGGCGATCGCCGCGGTGCCAGTCGCTTCGCACACCGCGACCGCCTTCAGCCGAGCGTTGTCTTCGAGGGTCAGACCGGTCTCCTCCACGTCGGGAATTGCGTCCGGCCGGGGAACGAACTCGAGCGGGAGCCCCGCTCCCCCGAGCACCGCCTCGATCTCGGCCGCCTTATCGGTGTTCGCGGTCGCGAGCACGAACCGCATCAGCGCGGAGTTGGAGCCTGAGCCACGAGTTGGCGCTGCAAGTCGAAAATGTCCCCGATCCCGAGCTCGGCCAAACGAAGCATCTCATCGAGCTCGGCGCGACTGAACGGCTCGCCCTCGGCGGTGCCCTGGACCTCGACGAAGCGGCCCGCGCCCGTCATCACGACGTTCATGTCGACCTCGGCGCGCACATCTTCGGAATAGTCGAGATCGAGGTGACCGATCGCGTCGACAACTCCCACCGAAATCGCGGCGCACACGTCGGTGATCGGGTGTGCTGGCATCGTTCCCGCCGCGACCAGGCGCGCACACGCGTCGTGGAGTGCGAGGTACCCGCCGCAGATCGAGGCGGTGCGTGTGCCGCCGTCGGCCTGCAACACGTCGCAGTCGACGGTGATCTGCACCTCGCCCATCGCGACCGTGTCGGTCACCGCCCGCAGGGCACGACCGATAAGGCGCTGGATCTCCTGGGTCCGACCCGAGGGGCGCCCGCGCGCGACTTCACGATCGCTGCGCTCGGGTGTCGAACCGGGAAGCATCGAGTATTCCGCGGTGACCCAACCCCGACCCTTCCCGCGCATCCATGGCGGCACCCGTTCCTCCACCGATGCGGTGCACAGCACGTGTGTGGAGCCGAACTCGGCGAGCACCGACCCCTTCGCGAACTCGGTGAAGTCGCGGACGAAACGGATCGGACGCAGCTCGTCAGGTTCGCGACCATCGCGACGTTCGCCCACGCAGCGGTCACACCCTCGCGGTCAGGTGAGGCGCGGCCAGCGTGACCTCGGCGCCGAACGCGGCCGAGGCCTCTTCGAGCGAAACGACGGGATCGATCCGCGGCCACAAATGCGTGATCATCAACCGGCGCGCCGATGCATCGCGGGCACCGACCCCCGCCTCCTCCGCGGTGAGGTGCCACTCCACGCCCTTGTTGTCTCGCTGGTACGTCGCCTCTGACAGCACGAGGTCGGCACCGGGATCGAACGCCCTCGCCGTCCAGCCGGTGCCGGTATCGCTCGTGTACACGAGGCGCTTGCCTTCGGCGGCTACCTCGACGGCGAACGTCGGCGGCGGATGATCGGTCCTCGAGAACCGGAGCTTGACCTCGTCGACACTGGCCGCGTCGCCGTCGCCGATGGTGCGCCAGTCGAAGGTCTCGTCCCAGCCGTCGACAAGAATGCCCAACGTCTTGGCGACACCCTTGGGTGCATAGACGGGGAGTCCGGAGAGCTCGAGCCCCCACCGCCGGAGCACGTAGAGCCCATAGAGATCGACGCAGTGATCGGGGTGAATATGCGTGAGGACGACAGCGGTGAGGTCTTCGACGACTGCGTGTTGCTGGAGATTGGGCAAAATTCCGTTGCCGCAGTCGATCGCGATCGTCGTACCGCCCGCGCGAACGAGGTATCCGCTGCACGGCCCGCCCGTAGGCGAGCCGTACGAGCCCGACGCACCGAGCACGGTCAGCTCCACGAGTGCACCTCCACCGCCTCGACCTCGGGACCGAGGAAGCGTCCCGCGAGGCGACGGAAGGTGTCACTGTCTCCGCTGGTGACGAAACTCCGAGTCGGCACGGACGGCTTCGGCCGTTGGTCGCCGAGGAGTTCGCGCACTTCAAATGCAGTCTCGTCGGCGCTGGAAACAAGGGTGACTTCACGCCCCATCACGTCGCCGATCACGCGGGCCAACAACGGATAGTGCGTGCAGCCGAGGATGAGGGCGTCGACACCCGCGGCCTTGACCGGCGCCAGCAGCCGCTCGGCCAGAACGTAGATCTGATCGGACTCGACATCCCCCGCCTCCACGAGTTCCACGAACCCCGGGCACGCGGCACACGTGAGCTCGACACCGGCCCCCGCCGCCTGCTGGTACGCACCCGAGGCGATAGTACCCACGGTGCCGATGACACCGACCCTTCCGGTACGTGTGACGTGCGTCGCAGCCCGCAGCCCCGGCTCGATGACCCCGACGACAGGTACGTCGGTGTGTTCTCGAATCGCGTCCAATGCGACCGAGGCTGCGCTGTTGCACGCGACGACGATGAGCTGCGCGTCCCGGACGAGGAGCACGTCGGTGATCTCCAGCGCGCACTTCAGGATCTCGTCCCGGGGCTTGGGGCCATAGGGGAAGCGGCCGGTGTCGCCGAAGTAGACGAACGACTGGTCGGGCACGAGGTCGATCAGCGCCCTCAGCACCGTGAGGCCGCCGAGGCCGGAATCGAAGACCGCGATCGGACCGGGCGTGGTCACGTCGCCGCCGCCCGCCGCAGGCGGTCCCGCACGGCGATCCCGATCCCCTCGGGCGCGGGGGGAACGACGAGCACGACGTCGAGGTGGCGGGCGTCCGCCTCCCGGAGAAGGGCGTAGAGCTCCCGCGCGAACTCGTCGGCGTCGCGTGGAGGTTCGAGCACTTCCAGCCCGTCGGGAACCGGTGTCGCGCCGGAGGGCGCGAGGAGCCCGACGCGCGCGCCTTCGGCAAGAAACGACGCCGCCCGCAGCGCCACTGCTTCGGGCTCGACGAGGACGACCCGAGCCGCCGGCGCGTAGTGGGCGCGCAGCGTTCCCGGCGCCCGGCCGGGAGCGGCAACGA
>JBOGFL010000228.1:0-1857 GCA_050743285.1 Acidimicrobiia bacterium | reverse complement strand
CCGCCTGGGTGTACGTCGCGATCGAACGCCTGAAGAGCGCAGGAAGGGTCCCACCGGCGGCCACCACCAACACGAACGAGATCAGCCACGGAGCAAGGGCACGTACGCGGATGCCAGATCGCCGTTGGTTCTCGGTGTGCCCAGGGTCGATCACCCACAGCCGGCTCTCGCTCCGAAAGACACCGAGCTGCGATGCGGTGAACGCGACAAAGTCGCTCGTCGCCCGGCTCGTCCTCTGCTCGGCTTCCGTGTTCTCGGCCATCTGTCGCTCTCCTTCGCGTGGTCGGTCTCGCCAGAGGAAGGTGTCGAGGACGGCCACTCGGTGACCGGTGACCAGGCGACGGCCAGCGAGGGTTGACAGCTGTCGGAGAGGTTGGCCGTCGCGGTGGTCCTCGTCGGCAAGCGGGAGGGGCGCCCGGCCATCGGCCCAGCGCCCCCCTGCGTCGTCTCTCCGCCGGAGCGGACGGTGTGGTGGCTATGCGATCGGGTCCAGCTCGTCTGGAGGGAGGAAGGCCTGCGGCGCGTTCAGGACCGTCATCGGGAAGCGTGCGATCTCCAGCTCGCTGCTGGGGAAGGCGAGCGGGCGCGGCCAGTCATCGGGACCTGTGTGGGCTTCACGCACACTGGGGTGGCGCACGACGTCGACCTGCTCGCGCTCATGGTCGGGGAAGGCGAGGAACACGTCGCCGAACCGGTCGAGAAGGGCAGCTCGGGTGATGGGGCGGATCCGGTTGAGCACGAGGGAGTCGAGGTCTTCGACGTCGTCGACCCGCGCACATTGGGCATCGAGGCGGTCCGCCGCGCGCTGCACCAGCAGGGCAAGGTCGGGGTGCTGGGCGAAGGCGGGGGCCATCAGGCGCAGCTCCCAGGCGAGGCCGTAGTCGGGCCACTGGCCGGCGGCCGGGGCGGGGTGGGTGGTGATGGTCATCGGGGGCCTCCTGCGGGGTGGGGCTGAGGTTCGGGCGACGAGGTAGCGGCGGTGTGCGCGATCTGACGTAGCTGGGCGGCTTGGACCGGGCACCCTTCGCGTTCAAGGACGAGGGCACGTGCTCGGCAGGCTCGTGCGATCCGTTCGGGGTCGTTGGTGCGCACGCGGATGTCGTCGAGGGCCGGTCGGTCGCTGGAGTCGCGGCCCGTGGCGGTGGGCTGGTGGTCGACAAGCCGGCTCATGACGTTTCCTGCGGGGCGCTGGCGCGGCGTCGCGCCGGGATCAGAACGCGGGCGAGCTCGATGAGCAGGACGAGGAACGCGGGGCCGGTCCAGAAGAACATCGGCGTCAGCAGGAGCGTCGCCGTGATGAGCGCGAGTCCCGCGATCGACAACAGGGCCGGCCGGCGACTCTGGGGCCGGCGAACGGTGTAGACGATCCAGGCGATGAGGGGCAGCTCCATCCAGAGCATGGAGGGCCCTGCGCCGATCAGTGTCTGTCCGACGCCGAATCGACCAACGGCTTGGACCAGTGCCCACACCGCCAGGACGGCGGGGAGGCCGAAGACCAGGTAGCCGGCCCAGGCGAGGACGTATTGCGTGCGGGGTCGTGCAGATCGGTTCGTGACTGCGTGGGCGGTCTCGTCGGAGCCCATCGGGTGCACCTTTCTCGATGACGTCTTCGTCAGAGGAAGGTGCGGGGCGCATGGTCGCGGTGACCGGCGCCCGAACATCCGCGGGCCGGGGCGCCGGGGACCAACCCGGTGGTGCCCCGGCCTGCGGATCAGGGTGTGCCTCTGGGACCAACCGTTGGCTCACCCTGGGGGATCAGACCATGGGCCTGATCGGGTCCAGTGTAGGTGGCGACTCGCCTTCGCAGCCGCGGTCCGCGTCTGCGAGCGGTCAGACGCCGGCGACAGGGTTGGGGAT
>JBOGFL010000227.1:0-2597 GCA_050743285.1 Acidimicrobiia bacterium | reverse complement strand
CTACGACGTGCTGCTCGTCAACCCGCTGAAGGACGGTCTGAACCTGGTGGCGAAGGAGGGCCCGATCCTGAACCAGCGAGATGGGATCGTGTGCCTTTCCCGAGATGCGGGCGCGTTCGACGAGCTCGAGGAGGCGGTACTGCGGGTACACCCGTACGACCTCGAGCAGACGGCGGCGGCGTTGCACACCGCACTTGCGATGGCACCCGAGGCGCGGCGGACGCGCGCCGGGCGGCTGCGCGAGCTCGCGTCCGCACGCCGCCCCTCGGACTGGCTCGCCGACCTCATGAAGCACGTCCCCTGATCTCATCGGCCAGGCCGTCGAGCAGCTCGGCGAGTCCGGCCGGCCCGTCGACCGTCAGGTCGGCGGCTTCGACGAGTGCTGAAGGCGCTTCGGGTGAGATGACCCCGATCTTCACTCCGACACCGAGCTGACCGTTCGCAACCGCCGCGTCGAGCGCCGCGAACGCGTCGAGGTCGGCCCGGTCGTCCCCCGCGAACGCCGCCGCGGCCAGATCGTGCACGATGTCGCGCAGTGCGGTTCCCTTGTCGACCGCCACTGGCGGCCGCAGCTCGCGCGCCATCCGGGCGTCGATGACGTCGAGGCCGTGGTTGTCGGCGAGGGCCGCGGCGGCCGCGATCGCCTCCTCGGCGCGCTCGGGAGCGGTGCGCCAGTGGATCGTGATCGCCACGTCGCCTTTGCGTTCGACCAGCAGACCGGGGAGGCGACGTTCGGCGTCGGCGGCTGCCGCGGCCACGGCATCGCGGTACGGCGCAGCCGCGGGATCGGGGATCACCTCGCCGCCTTGGAGGCGCTCCAGTCCGTAGAGGCCGATGCAAGCCAGGCCGTCGACCCGCAGCGCGTCAGCAAGGAAACGAGCGGGCCGACCACTCACGACCGCGACCAGGCCTAGGAGCGGGACGAGACGGGTCAGTGCGTCACGTGCCGCGGGGAGCGGGACCGCCAGTGCAGGGTCGTCGACGATCGGCGCCAGCGAACCGTCGTAGTCGACGACGACTGCGGCCCGCTCCGGCTCCGCCGCCAGCGGCGCAAGCCGCGCCGCGAGTTCGTCGGTCACGCCGAGCTACGACGTGACCGTACCCAGGAGGACGATGCAGTCGGCGTTCTCGGCGCCGAGAGGTACGGGGTCGGGAAACGCGGCCGCCGTCGCGCCCTGACCGATCGCGTCGATGAGGGGCTGGGTGGCGGGCTCGAAATTCGGCTTGCACGCGACGGTGACGCCGTCTTGCAATCCCGGCGCGTCAGCGGGTAGCAGTGCGTTGTACCCGGCCGCGGTGAGCGCGTCGGACTGCATCTGGGCCGCGCCGGCTATTCCTGATGCATTCAGCACGACGACGCTCACGTCCGCCGGAGCGGGGGCGCCGTTGTTGTCCTGCCCGTCGGGGTTGCCGTTGCCGTTGCCGCCGTCGGTCGCGGTCGACGTCTCGGGTACGTCGCTGCTGCCCCCACCGCCGCCGGTCGGGTTGTCGACCACCTGGAGCAACACGATGCCGACCAGGACGGCGGCGCCGATGAGGGCCGCGCCGCGCGCAGCCGTGAGAAGGGTGGTGCGGATGCGCGACGTGGGGGCCGCGAACGGCATCGACAGCGTCGCGGTCACTTGCCCGAACCCGGATCCGCGCGTCGGCCCTCGAACTTCGCGCGCCGCCGGTCGTGACGAACGCGGCGAAGGCGCTTCACGGTCAGCGGGTCGTATTCCATCGCGTTGGGGTCATCGAGAAGGCTCGTCACCAAACGGTAGTAGCGCGTGGTGGAGATTCCGAAGCGTGCCCGGATCGAGGCCGCTTTGCCGCCACTCTGGGTCCACCAGGTGCGCTCGAAATCAAGGATCGCGCGGTCGCGCGAGGACAAGCCCATTGAGGAACGATCCTGGCGGTATCAGGTGCGCGAATCAAGCATTTCGGGTCAGGAAGCGCCCCGGTATCCAGCGAGCCACAACCTGTGAGTTCGCCGTCAACAGCGGGCCCAGGATCGCGAGAACGAGCACGTACAACGCCACAAATGGGCCCAAGCGCGGGTCGAGCCCGGCAGCAAGCGCAAGGGTTGCCAATATCAAGGAGAACTCACCGCGCCCCAGGATCGTGAGGCTCACATTGGCTGCGGCGCGGCGGTCGTACCCATTGGTGCGCGCCACTGCGAGTCCAGCCACCACGTTGAGCACCATCGACATCACAACCGCGATGGCGACCGGCACCGCAACGAAGCCCGCGTCGCCCGGATCGATCGTGAGCCCGAACGCGAAGAAGAAGACGGCCGCGAACGCGTCCCGCAGGGGAAGTACGAGCCGGCCGACCCGCTCGGCGACCACGGTTTCGGCCAGGATGAGACCGACGGCGAAGGCGCCGATGGCATCGGATACGCCGAGCTGGTCGGCGAGGCCGGCGACGAGAACGGCAAGACCGAGAAAGAGGATCGTGAGCAGCTCGTCCTCCCGGTCGTCGACGATGCGGGCCACGTACTTGGACCCGTACCGGGCGACGAGCGCGAGAAACATGAGGAACCCGAAGGCTTTGGCGAACTCGACGATCGAGTCGGCGACGCCTTGGGCGTCACCGAGCACCGGTTGGAGCAGCGC
>JBOGFL010000226.1:0-7065 GCA_050743285.1 Acidimicrobiia bacterium | reverse complement strand
ACGCATGGTTGGACGCGCGAAGCCTCGGGTCGTGGCTCCGGCCGTCCGGCATTCGGGAGACTCGTGCCGAAACGGATCCGCGCGTCGGCGGGGCGTTCCGCGTCGTCATGATCGACGACGAATCCTCGATCGTACACAGCGGCACCTATCAGGAGATCGACCGACCCCGTCGTCTGGTGTTCACCTGGTCCTCGCCCGCGACCCGGTTCCGGGACTCGATCGTGACCGTGACCTTCCATCCGTCAGCGAACTCGACCGTGGTCGAGATCCATCAGGTCGGGCTACCGGACGAGGAAGCGCAGGCCTCGCATGACGCGGGATGGTCGGACGCCCTGCGTGAGCTCGGCCGCACCTTCCAGTCCGAGACAAGGGCTGAATCGTGACGATGTTGGACGAGAAGGTTGCCGTCGTCGACGGCATGCGTACCTGGAGTGACAGGAGGATCGATCGATGACGCATCACCGCACCGGAACCCGTGACGAGTGGCTCGCAGCGCGGCTCGAGCTGCTCAAGGTCGAGAAGGAGCTGACCCGCCTCAACGACGACCTCGCCCGCCAGCGGCGGGAGCTGCCGTGGGTGCGCACCGACAAGGACTACCTCTTTGACACCGAGGACGGCGAAGCCACGCTCGCCGACCTGTTCCGCGGCCGTTCGCAGTTGCTCGTGTACCACTTCATGTTCGACCCCGACTGGGACGAAGGCTGCCCGAGCTGCTCGGCGGTCGCCGACGGCTTCGACGAGACGCATCTCCACCTCCAGAATCACGACGTCGCGTTCACCGCCATCTCTCGTGCACCGCTGGAGAAGCTGCTCGCGTATCGGGACCGGATGGGATGGAGCTTCCCATGGGCGTCGTCGGGACGGAGCGACTTCAACTACGACTTCCACGTGACGATCGATCCCGCTGTAGCACCGGTTGAGTACAACTACAAGGACCAGGCGCAGCTCGAGGCAGAGAACGTCGCCTGGCGCGACTGGTCGGGCGAGCAACCCGGCATGAGCGCGTTCGCGCGTGACGGCGACGACGTGTTCCACACGTACTCCGCGTATGCCCGCGGCTTCGACGCGCTGTGGACGATGTGGCAGTGGCTCGACCGGGCGCCGCTCGGCCGAAACGAAGGCGACCTGTCGTGGTTCCGTCGCCATGACCAGTACGAGGCCGGCTACCGATGACGTTGGCGCACATCGCCGGGGTGCCGTTCGAAGAGTGGCTCGCGCCGCTGGCCGCGACCGGCAGCGGTATCGCCATCGCGGTGCGAGCCGCGTTCCATCGCCTGCGCCAACGGTCCTGACCGGCTGAACCCGAGGCGACGAGGGCCGGAGCGTGACGACGTTGGACGAGAACACGCGAGAGGAGTCCGCCTTGAACACACCCCCGATCGTGTCCCCGGAGGAGTGGGAGGCTGCGCGCCAGCAACTGCTCGTGAAGGAGAAGGAGTTGAGCCGCGCCCGTGACGCGCTGGCCGCCGAGCGTCGGCGGATGCCGTGGCTGGCCGTGGAGAAGGAGTACGAGTTCGACGGGCCCGAAGGCAAGGCGAGCCTGCTCGACCTGTTCGACGGCCGCCGTCAGCTGATCGTCTACCGTGCCTTCTTCGAGCCTGGCGTGTCCGGCTGGCCCGAGCATGCTTGCATCGGCTGCTCCATGGGGGCCGACCAGGTCGCCCACGTCGCCCATCTGAACGCCCGCGACACCACGCTCGCGTTCGTCTCCCGCGCGCCGCAGACGGACATCGAGCGCGTGAAGGCGCGGATGGGCTGGGAGATGCCCTGGTACACGACCACGGACGGCTTCGACACCGACTTCGGCGTGGACGAGTGGCACGGCACGAACGCGTTCATCCGCGAGGGCGACCGCGTGTTCCGCACCTACTTCATCAACGCCCGCGGCGACGAGGCGATGGGGAGCACCTGGAGCTACCTCGACCTGACTGCGCTCGGGCGTCAAGAGGAGTGGGAGGACTCGCCGGAGGGCTACCCCCAGACCCCGCCGTACGAGTGGTGGATCTGGCACGACGAACCACACCGGACGGCTCCCGATCGACCCGGCCGGGCGGGCTAGACGCGCCGCCCGGTTGACGGCCGGACCGTAGACGGCCACGCAGCTGAGGCCCACGGTCCGAGACCCAGTGAACCCTGGCTGCCTGGTCCCTCCGACCTGTTGCAGCACAAGATCACCGCCGCTGGCTCGCCTCGCGTCGACAGCGCAAACGTGCTCAGATATTGCCGATGGGGCGTACTCGACCGCTGGCGGCCGTCACTGTCGGTATGGGCTTGGCCTTGTTCGTCATCAGTGCGTGCACGGTTACCCCGTCGGTTCCGTTCTCCCACTGGCAGTTCGAGGGCTTCAGGGTCGTTTCATACATTCCGGAGGATCCCTCCGGGATCGTGTATGTGTTTCACGGCAGCAAGGGCAGCGCGGCGTTCGCCGAGAAGGTCGAGACCGTCGACGTTCTCAACGAGTTGATCGAGCGGGGCTACGGATTCGTCGCGACCGAGAGCACGGAGCGGACGGGAAACCGACGCTGGAACGTCAGCAATCCGTCGTTGTCGACCAACCCCGACCTCGCCCGACTGACTCGGCTGCACGACCATCTGATCGACACGAGCCCGATCTCCGACTCGACACCGATCGTTGGCCTCGGCATGTCAAACGGCGCACGGTTCGGGAGCCTGTTCGGACAGAGTTGGGCCGACGCCGCGTATCCGGTCGAGGCCATCGCCATGTACATGGGCAGTATCGCGGCACCCATCGAAGCGGCTGGTGGACTGACGGTGCCGACTCTCTTCGTCACCGCGGAGAACGACTTCACGTCCCCGCCGGGTCCGATCATTGCCGACTACTCGGCAACTGATGCCGCAGGAACGCCCAGCGGACTACTCGTCGCCGAGGAGCAAGCTCTGAGCGCGGCCCGATTCCTCCTCATTCGTGGCATCGACAACCCTGAGGCCAACGCGGTCGTCGCCGCGCTTGTGAACGCCGGCGTATGGAATCAGGCCGGCGCGAGGGTCGTGTCGATGGACGTCGCCGTTTCCCGGCTTACGAGTGTCACGTTTCCGCCCTCGACGACCGCGCAACGGGTGGAGATCGCCGATCAGTGCGCGCTCGTTCTCGCGGCGCACCAGATGCGCGGCGACTTGAGGCTCCAGACGGCAGACTTCTTCGACCAGCATCGCTGATACTCGGGTCCAATGCTTGTGCTCGTCGTTCGCGCCTGCAACGTCGTCGTCGATCGGTTCGGCACGGTCGCGCACACGCGACATCTAACACCGCCCGTGCACCAGGAGTACGAGTGAGGAGTAAGAGTGTTGGTTGAGCTCGACAAGAGCGCCGACACCCCGGCCTCGACCCGTCTGCCGCTCATCGTCTTCATCGGCGTGCTCGCGGTGGCATTCCCGTTACTCCTTTGGCTGGGCAACTATCACTGGTTCTTCAACGACGACTTCGACTTCCTCGCGACGCGCTCAGCGACCGACCTGGGCGACTTGTTTCGTCCTCACAACGAGCACTGGTCGACCGTGCCGATCCTGATCTACCGCGCGCTCTACCGCATCATCGGGCTACACAGCTACGCGCCGTACCAAGCTGTGCTGGTCGGACTGCATCTCACCGCCGCGGCGCTCTTGCGCGTCATCATGCGGCGAGCCGGCGTCGAGGCGTGGACCGCCACGGCGGGTGCGTCGGTGTTCGCGCTCCTCGGTGCCGGTCACCAGAACATTGTGTGGGCATTTCAGATCGGCTTCGTCGGCTCCCTGGTATGCGGTCTCGCGCATCTCATCCTCGCTGACCACGACGGCCCCTTCGATAGGCGCGACGCGTTGGGACTCTCGGTCGGCGCGATCGGGCTGTTGTGTTCGGGCGTCGCCGTCACGATGACTGCGATCGTCGCCGCGGCCGTCCTCGCGCGACGTGGCTGGCGCATGGCACTGGCTCACGTCGCGCCGCTGGCGCTTCTCTACGTCGTGTGGTGGTTCGGTTACGCCCGCAATCGCTACGACGGCGAGGGCTTCGACAGTTCTGCGGCTGACGTGGCTCGATTCGTCGGCCAAGGCCTTCTCGGGTTGTTCGACGGTCTCGGTCAGGTGCCCGGCGTCGGCCTGCTCATCGCGACCGTTCTGATCGTCGGGTTCATCTTCGCCTGGCGAGCCGGCGCGGGCCGTCGCCGACTGATTGTGCCCGGCGTCATGCTCGTCGGCGCCTTGATGCTTCTGGTCATCAGCGGTGCAGGTCGAGTCGCCGAGTACGGGCCTGAGTTCGCGCGCCGCAGTCGCTTCGTACACCTCACCGCGGCGCTCACTCTCCCGGCCCTCGCAGTCGCGGCTGATGCGCTGCTCCGTCGCATGCGCATTCTGTCGCCGTTGTTGGTTGCGCTCGTCGTCGTGGTCATAGCCGGAAACATTGACGCGCTTGTCGACGAGCGGCGCTTTCGCAGCGAGGTGCACGACATCGACCGCGCGTTGATTCTCGGCTACGCAAATGCTGAAGTCTCCCCGACCGTCCCGGCCCAGGTGAACCCGTTCCGTTCCTGTCGAGCGACGTCAGCATCGGTTGGCTGGTCGGCGGGGTGGCCTCGGGGCGCATCCCGCGGAGCGTGCCGCTGGATCGCGCCGCTCGCGCCGGAGCGAATCTCTTCGCGCTATCCGTCGAGCGAGGTGCATCACCACGTGTGCCGTGCGCCAGCTTGAATCGCCCGCGTGTCCTCGCGCTACGGAGGGACGACATTCTCGGCGCCGACGCGGCCGTGAACGTTCGCTACGTCGCCGCCGATGGCACGCGTTCCGAGCCGACGACGATCGAGCCCCGCTCGGCGTTTCGAATGCGAGCTCTGGCCCCGATGACAATCCTCGTCGAGCCCGCCCGCGCTGATTCTTCGGTGACGCTCTGCGGCCCGTAGGGACGTGGGCCGCTCCTCGGGTACACGGAACGGAGCCGCGCAGCTCAGATGCAGGGCTCCGGCGCGTTGACGACTCGCTGGATCAGCCACCCGTATGTCTTGTCGAGGATCTCAACCCGGTGCGATCCGGAGATCCCGTGGCCCTGCCCGGCGAAGGTGTGAAGCTTGGTGCGAAGGCCGGCGGCGGTCATCGCGTCCCTCGTGGCAACGGCAAGTGAGTAGGGCACCGTGGTGTCAAGATCGCCGTGAAAGAAGAGCGCGCCCGCATCGCCGGCGTCGACGAGCGCGGGGTCGGTCGCACCGGACACCGAGATCGCAGTGCAGACCGCCGAGGAGTGTGCGAGGTGGTCGCCGGTGTCGCCAGGATCGTCGGGCGTGACCGCGGTTGACACCGCCATGACTGCTCCCGCCGAGCTTCCTGCCACCGCGATCTTGCCCGGATCGATCCCGAGCGATGCGGCATTGGCCCGGAACCAGCGGATCGCCGCCTTCATGTCAGCAATGGCCCAGTTGATGCGCTGGGTCTCGTAGGCGTCGGGCGGATTGGTGACCGGGCCGCCATCCTCGTCCATGCGGTAGTTGATTGACGCCGCGACGTAGCCGCGACGCGCGTACTCGGTTGCCCATGCCGCGCCCGTGCTCTTGTCACCCGAGACGAACGAGCCTCCATGGGCCCAGATCACGACGGGTCGGTTCGTCGCCGAGTCGCCGGCCGGCGTGTAGAGATCGAGCTTCAGCTGCTCGAGCTGGCCGTCCTCGTTGATGGCGTCGCCGTAGACGATGTTCCTAGTCACCGTCGACTGGAACTCCGGATCGACGTACCGACAACCGGCAACGGCCAACAGTGTGCAGGCGGCGAGCAGGAGCAGCGATCGTGGGCGGTTCATGGGCCCCATCAGTATCGTCAATCTACGGTTGCCGCATTTTCATCGCGGGGGCCGAACGCCGTCAAAAAATCGACGTCGTGTGCGGGCGCGAGACTCTGATGACCACGTGATCTCGTGAGGGCCTCGGGCACGTTTGTGAGGTCGGCGCGCCCTCGGCAGCAATGCGCACGACTCGCTCGACTCGATGCCGGTGCCGGTGCCGGTAGCGTCTCTCTCGGTGAGTGCCAAGGCAGACGAATCGCGGGACGGGGTTACGCTCACGAACCTCGACCATCCGCTGTTCGACGGTGCGGACGCGATCAAGCGTGACCTGGTGGAGTACCTGGACGGTGTTCGCGACCGGATCATCCCCGCGTTGGAGCATCGGCCGCTCTCGGTGATCCGGGTCCACCGCGGACAGGAAGCATTCATGCAGAAGAACGTCCCGAAGTACACCCCGTCGTGGGTGCGCACCGTGCAGTTCTGGGCGGAGGCGTCGAAGCGGGACGTGTCCTACGCGTTGTGCAACGACCGCCGCACGCTGCTGTGGTTCGCCAACCAGCGCGCGGTGGAGTACCACCCGGCCCTGGTGCGGGCCGACCGCCCCGACCGTGTCACCCACCTCGTGCTCGACCTCGACCCGCCCGATGGCGGCGCCTTCTCGATGGCGGTCCGGGCCGCCCACCTCGTCCGCCAGGCCCTCACGGATGTCGGACTGGAAGGCGCGGTCAAGACGAGCGGGGCCAAGGGCGTGCACGTGTTCGTCCCGATCGACCACCGGGTCCCGTCGGAGGATTCAGCCGCCGCGACTCGGGCCATCGCGGCTCGAGCCGAGCGGCTCGATTCCGACATCGCCACGACGGCATTCGTCAAGGAGAACCGCGGCGGCAAGGTGTTCGTCGACTCGACTCGGGTCGGTGGGGCCACAGGTGTTTCGGCCTTCAGTCCGCGAGTCCGACCCGGCGTGCCGGTGTCGTTCCCCGTCGGCTGGAACGATCTCGATGACGTCACGGCGGCGGACTTCACCATCCACACCGCGCTCGCACAGCTCGGTGACACCGATCCGTGGACCGCACAGATGGTCAGTCCGCAGCAGCTGAGCGCGGACCTCATCGAAGAAGGACGCGCCATCCCGGTCGCTCGGGTGCAAGCCATGCACGAGGGCAAGCGCCGGGCCCGCTCGCGTCGGAGCTAGTCCTACCCGACCGGGCCGGCCCGGTCCGTGTGGCGCCGATGAGTTTCCGTTGCTCAGGTCGTCTGCCTCACGAAAAGGAGGAGTCACGATGCCTGAAGGATCACCACTGCAA
>JBOGFL010000225.1:0-3632 GCA_050743285.1 Acidimicrobiia bacterium | reverse complement strand
GCTCCTGGCGCCGCTGTTCGCGGTGGTGATCGACACCAACTACACGATCCTGATCGTCGCCGCGAGCGCGGCGGCCGCGTTCGGACGCCTCACGAGCATTCCGCTCACCCTCGTCGGTGGCCTGGTGCTCGGCATCGGCCAGCGCGTGATCAGCGGCTACCTCCCGCTCGACAGCATCCTGACGCAAGGGATCCGGCCCGCGCTGCCGTTCCTCGTGCTGTTTCTTCTCCTCATCTTCCTTCCCGCGCTCTACAAGCGCCGCGAGGTGGGTGACCCGCTGAAGGGAGTCGATCCACCACCACCAGCGGTGGCGGCGGAGTACAAGGACGAGCGTCTCCGGCGGTTCACGAAGATCGTCTTCCCGATCTTCGTCGCCGGCTTCATCCTCGTGAACCTCTTCTTACTCAGCGACCTCTGGGTCTACCGCTTCACGAACGCGCTCGTGTTCACGGTCATCTTCCTGTCGATCACCGTGTTCACGGGACTCTCGGGACAGGTGTCATTGGGTCAAGCCGCGTTCGCCGGTATCGGCGCATCGGTTACCGGGCAGCTGGCAACGCAGTCGGGGATGAACGTGATCCTGGCAATGATCGTCGGCGCGATCGTCGCTGCCATCGTCGGCGGTCTGCTCGCGATTCCGGCGCTCCGACTCGGCGGGGTCTTCCTGGCCATCGCGACCCTCGCGTTCTCACTCGCGCTCGAGACGATCGTGTTCCCGCTCGACGGTGGTGACGAGATCTTCGGGTTCCACCCCAACGTCTTCGGTGGCCAACTCGGCGTCGATGTGCCCAGACCAGGGGGCATGGCCGGGGATCAGGCGTTCTTCTTGTTCGTCTTCGCGGTCTTCGCGATCGTCGGGATCCTCGTGATCCTCGTGCGCAACGGCGCGACCGGCCGCTTCCTCGCCGCAATGCGCGGGAGCGAGACCGCGGCCGCTTCGATCGGGATCAATGCAACCAAGCAGCGCATCATCGTGTTCGCGTTCTCCGCCGGGGTCGCCGGCATC
Organism: Acidimicrobiia bacterium; assembly: GCA_050743285.1. Classification (GTDB taxonomy): domain Bacteria; phylum Actinomycetota; class Acidimicrobiia; order IMCC26256; family JACDBD01; genus JBOGFL01. The sequence continues at coordinate 2,626 of JBOGFL010000225.1, read as the reverse complement.
GGCGGGGGTCTCTACGGGATGCTCGTCGGCAAGGCGACAGTGCAGGACTTCCCGACCCTGCTCGGCGTGGCCTGGGTGGTCCTGGTGCTCACCCTCGGGGTCAGGACAATCGACGGGGCGGTGAACGCCGGCATGGCGTTCGTGCTGAGCGCCTGGCTGCTCACCGACGCGCTCAACCTCCCCTTCGAGATCTTCTTCATCCTGTTCGGATACGGGGCCATCACCTACGCCCGCCACCCCGAGGGCGTGGTCGACTTCCAGACCCGCCGGAGCATCGAGGGCCAGGTTCGAGCGCGCGAGGTCAACGAGCGGGCCAAGGAGCTGCTCGCGGCGGGCATCCGCCTCATCGGGTACCGATCCACCGCGTCGGTGGTCGTCCCCATGCTGCCGGTCGTGCTGTTCCCGTTGTACGGCTACTACTTCGGCTGGAGCCTGGTCGCGTTCCTGATCCTGGTCTGCTTCCCGGTGCTGTGGGGCCTCCTGTGGGCGGTGCGGGTCGGCACGCGGCTGTACGCCCAGAGCCCGGCACCCGGGTGGAAGGGACCGCTCGCTCTCGTGGTCGGTGCCGCGGTCGGCGCCATCGGCGCGGTGACCGGGTTCGGGATCGAAGACGATCCCCTCGGTCTCGGCGGCGGGCGCGCCGCGATCGTCGGGATCCTGGGCGGGCTGTTCGCGGTGGCGGTGTTCCTGGCGCCGCTCTCGATCGCCCGGCGGGCGGCAGCCGCCGGACGTGACAGCCCGATCAACTGGCGGGCGTCGCGGGCACCGGCCGGCTTCGCCACCGCCGGCGCGTTCATCTGGTACCGGACGACGCTGGATACGCCACCCACCGACCTCGGTCTGCTCTTCGTCTCGCTGGCCGCGCTCGCCGTCGTGCTGCAGTGGGTCGCGGCGGTCCAGGGCGCGCTCAACGAGTACTCGCTCCCGCCCGAAGAGGAACCTGAGCCCGCGGCCCCGGTCGGGGAGGAGCGGTTCGTCGCGGTACCGGCCGCACCGGCGGGAGCTGCCGAGTGACCGCGCCCAGTGCGGCCCCGGCCGAATCGCCGGTCGGCGCGCCGACCCGGCTTCTCGAGGCGACCGAGATCTCGAAGCGGTTCGCCGGGATCCACGCGCTCGACGGCGTGTCGATCGAGGTCGGCCAGGGCGAGCTCGTCGGTCTCATCGGCCCGAATGGCGCGGGCAAGACGACGCTGTTCAACTGCCTGCTCGGACTCGATCCGCCCGACGAGGGCAGCGTGTACTTCGCTGGGCGCGATGTCACGAAGTCGCCGGTGTATCGCCGGGCGCGCATGGGCATCGGCCGGACTTTCCAGCGCCTCGAGCTGTTCGTCGGTCTCAGCGTCCGCGAGCACCTGCTTCTTCCCGATCGGGCCCACCGCGGAGACGCGCCCTTGTGGCGCGACCTTCTGCGTCTCTCGCGCACGACCCCGGCCGAGACCGAACGCGTCGATGCCATGGTGGAACTGCTCGGGATCAGCGAGCTCGCCGACAAGCCGGTCGAGTCGTTGAGCCTGGGCCGGGGCCGGCTCGTCGAGTTGGGCCGGGCCCTCATGACCGAGCCCAAGTTGCTGCTCCTCGATGAGCCTTCCTCCGGACTCGACCGCATGGAGACGGCGGCGTTCGCGATGCGGCTCCGTGACATCGCTCGTGACCGCGGCACCGCGGTACTGCTCGTCGAGCACGACGTCGACCTGGTCCAGGCGGTCGTGGAGAGGCTCGTCGTGCTCGACTTCGGAAACGTGATTGCCAGTGGTCCCACCGGTGATGTGCTGAGCAATGCCACGGTTCGGCAGGCCTACCTGGGAGACATGGTGTGAGTACCAACGGTGCGCCGCTGCTCGAGCTCCGGAATGTCGACGCCGGCTACGGACCGTTCCGCTCGCTGTTCGACGTGTCGCTCGCGATCCGTCCCGGTGCCGTCATGGCCCTGCTCGGCTCCAACGGCTCGGGCAAGACCACCGTGGTCCGTGTCGTCTCGGGGTTGCTCCGCCCGACCGCAGGCCAGCTCGTCGTCGAGGGCCGTGACGTCACCGGCCAGCGGGCGTTCCGCATCGCCCGCCTCGGGATCACGCATGCGCCCGAGGGCCGGTCGGTGTTCGCGTCCCTCACCGTCGAGGAGAACCTCGCCCTCACGTTCCGGCAGCAGTTCGGCCGCCGGGGCACGAAGGACGCTCTCGACCGGTCGTACGAGCTCTTCCCGCGTCTCGGCGAACGGCGCCGCCAGCTGGCAGGCTCCCTCTCGGGCGGCGAGCAGCGCATGTTGTCGCTGGCTCGTGTCCTCGTGGCGTCGCCGAAGCTGCTGGTCACCGACGAGCTGTCGCTCGGCCTGGCGCCGGTCGTGATCGACGAGGTGTACCGCACGCTGGGCACGATTCGTGAGCACGGGGTCGCGTTGCTCATCGTGGAGCAGCACGTCAAGCGCGCGCTCGCCCTGGCCGACGAAGTGGTGGTGATGGCCAAGGGCCGGGTGGCGCTCGCCGGCGCCGCATCCGAGGTCGGCGACCTCACCCACCAGCTGCTTCCGGCGGCCCGCGGCGACGGCACGGAAAGCGGGTACAAAGGCAAGTAGGCCCCACGCGGGTGGGCCGCCCCGAAGGGCGGCCCACTCATGGGTCAGTGTTGCGAT
>JBOGFL010000224.1:0-1701 GCA_050743285.1 Acidimicrobiia bacterium | reverse complement strand
ACCTTCGGCGGCGAGACCCCGGTGGACGACGGTGAACGCGCACTCGGCGTCGGACCCGGCCACGCGCGTCGGCAGCGGAAAGTGCGCGCGCAACCGGTGGTCACGGACGTGGTGCTCCAGCGCGGTGTGAATCCGTACGAAGCGCTCCGCCGGTCGCAGCTCGAGTGTCGTCGCCACGGTCACGGAGGTGTCGTCATCGGCACGACGGGTGCATGCCCGCTCATCTCCGATCGCGTGGGTTGGCCAGCGGTAGTCGCACTCCACGAGCACGCGCGCTCGTACCGGGCCCGCGTCGAGGATCGCGAGGCGCACTGCGTGTGGCGCCTCGATGATGTAGTCGTCGGCCGGAGGGGAGTAGTTGTAGGTGTCGCCGCCGTCCCCACCGTCGACGAGACGTCCGAGACCGGCGACGGAGTGCTTGACGGTCGACAGGGCGAACGTGCCGTCGAGGTGGTCGACCGCGACGCCGATGACGCCGTTCGTCAGTGCCACCGTGCCCTCGGGATCGGTCGCGGCGGTCACCTCCGACGCCGGGCCGGGCCCCTCCACGGCGCGGAACGCACGCCAGCCGTAGCCGGGCACCGCATCGGCCGCGAAGACTGCGAGCCGGGCCGGTGCCCGCAACATGCGCACGTGGAAGGTCGTGTCGGTGTCGGCGAGCGCGAGGAGCTCTTCCCGGAGCTCCTCGAGATCGGCCGAGGAGTCGTCGGGGCCGGCGCCGTGCAGCGTGATGTCGAGGGTGTCGTCGCTCGGGCATTGGGTCTCGGCGGTCCGGATGCGGACGCCGGCGAATTCGGGGCCGCGCATGAGGTCGAGCACCCAACGGATCTTCTGGCCGGTCACGATCGTCGAGAAGCCCTCTCCACCCGTCTCCTCGATCACCTGAGTCGGACACGGCGTTCCGTCGGGGCCGACGAAGTGGACGGGCCCGTCGCCTGCCACCGTTCCCTCGACGAGACCTCCGCGCGCCATCGCGGTGGGATTCACGACGATCGTGGAACCGGCCGCGCCGTCGATCTCGGTGGCAAGGTTGCGCAGGGCGGGTCGGGCGAGCTCGTCCCCGAGTTGGCGCGCCTCGCGGTAGCGGACGAGCACCTGGTCGACGACCTCGTCGGCGCTGCACGCACACGACGAGTCGTGGGCGCTGTTCAGGACGAGCTGTCGCCAGGCGACGGCGAGCAGTGTCCCGGGGTAGCGCTCGGCGGGCAGGTACAGCGCAGTGAGCGGCTCGGCGCGTCGCTCGAGGGCGCGCTCGGCCGCCGCGCACGCTTGGTGGACGTCGACCCGGTTGGACGCGACGCCCATCAGCACGTTGGCGCGCGCGCCCGACCGCAGCTCGCCCCGCCAGGTCGGAAGACCGTCGACAGGCTGGTCGGATACATGCGCCGCGAGTGACGTCACGACGAACCGGTAATCGGACTGGATCGCGTTGGCCTCGGCGACGACGCGACCCAGTCCCGGCTGGGGGAGTTGGTGGTCGGTTCCGTTCATCAGCAGCAGCGCACCGCCCGGGAGCCGGGCGGGGCCCAACTCGGCCTCGTAGTTGCGGGCGCGCGTGACGAGCTGCTTGGCGTCGTCCGGAAGGTCGCGTCCGTTCGAGTACGACCCGTAGAGGTACTCGGCCCGCACGCGAGAGCCGTCGGGTGCTTCCCACCAGAACGCGGTGCGGTCGATGGCGCTGGGAACACCGCGCCACACGAC
>JBOGFL010000223.1:0-6330 GCA_050743285.1 Acidimicrobiia bacterium | reverse complement strand
GGGAGCTGACGCACCGCTCGAGGTGGTCGCCGGCATTGAAGTTGACGACCACGGCCGCCCAGTTGCTCAACCTTCCACGAGCTCCTCGTAGATGGCCCAAGTCCGGCGGGCGGCGACATCCCACGAGAATCCGGCGGCGCGAGCGCGGCCGCGGCGCCGCAGCTCGGTCCGCCGGTCGGGATCGTCGAGGAGCGCGAGCACCGCGTCGGCAACCGCCTCGACGCTCGCGGGGTCGACCAGCACTCCGGCGTCACCGGCCGACTCGGGCAGCGCCGACCGGTCGGAAGTAACTACCGGCGCGCCACACGCCATCGCCTCCAGCACCGGAAGGCCGAAGCCTTCGTACAGAGACGGGAACACGAACACGGTGGCGCGTGAGAAGAGGAAGGCGAGCTCCGCTCGCGTGAGTGAGCCCTCGCTCGCGACGGTGCGCGGCTCGAGACCCAGCTCCCGGATGCGTTGCGCAACCTCGTCGCCGAGCCAGCCCTGATTTCCGTGCAGGACGAGCGACACGGACTCGTCGCGAGCCGCGATCCGGCCGAAGGCCTCAATGACAGTGCCGACGTTCTTGCGTTCCTCCTGCGTCCCGACCCACAGGACATAGGGCTCGGGAATCGCGCGCTTGGCGACGAAGGCCGCAGCTTCGACCGCGTCGGGCACGGGCATCGAGACCCCATGGGGCACGACCCGGATCCGGTCTTCACCCACGCCGAGCAGATCGGTGAGCTCGGCCGCGGTGCTCTCGGACGGGCAGATCACCCGGTCGGCCTCGCGGGTCGCGAAGCTGACCTCCCGCTTCAACCCGAGCCGCGCCGGGCGCGGATATCGGTCGGCAAACCGAAGCGGCGCGAGGTCGTGGATCGTCGCGACGAGGGCCGCGCCGCCACTCGGCGGCAAGGTCGGACTCGGTGCGTGGACGACGTCGAGCGGGCCGCACACCGACTGCGGCGTCGGCCGGCGGCTCCCTTTCCACGACGCGTACAGCTCGTCTCGGTCGAGGGGGAGGACATGACGCGTGATCGGCAGCGCGGCGACGTCGGCCGGCACGAGCTCGTGAGCGGCGTGGAAGAGCTCGACCTCGGAGGCGTGGCCGACCGTCGCCAGCGCCTGGCAGAGCGAGAGCCCGTACACCCCCGCACCGGTCGGGACCCGAGCGAACAACGGCTCGGCGTTGATCCCGACCCGCACGGTTACGCTCCCGTCTGGGACTCGAACCAGGCGAGCGTGCGTGCCAGCCCGTCGGCCAGGTCGATCTCCGGTCGCCAGCCGAGCACGTCACTGGCGAGGGTCAGATCGGGGCGACGCCGGGCTGGGTCGTCGACCATCGCGGTCTCGAACACGATGTCGGAATCGGAGCCGGTCACGTCGAGCACCATGCGGGCAAGCTCCAGAACGCTCAACTCGGCGTCACTGCCGAGATTCAACGGCCCGACATGGTCGGAGTCGAGCAACTTGAGAAAGCCCCGGATCTCGTCCTCGACGTAGCACAGCGAGCGCGTCTGTGACCCATCGCCGTACACGGTGAGCGGCTTGCCGTCGATGGCCTGGGAAAGAAACGTGGAGACGACCCGCCCGTCGTGAGGACGAAGGAACGGGCCGTACACATTGAAGATGCGCGCGATCTTCACGTCGAGACCGTGGACACGGTGGTATGCCATCGCGATCGCCTCGGCGAATCGCTTCGCCTCGTCGTAGACCCCGCGCGGGCCAAACGGATTGACGTTGCCCCAGTAGGCCTCGGGTTGCGGGTGGACCTGCGGGTCCCCGTAGACCTCGCTCGTCGACGCGAGCAGGTAGCGGGCGCCCTTCGCCTTGGCCAGCCCGAGGGTGTTGTGCGTGCCGAGCGACCCGACCTTCAGGGTCTGGATCGGGCTACCGAGGTAGTCGCGCGGGCTGGCCGGACTGGCGAAATGCAGCACCGCGTCAACCGATCCGGGCACGGTGATCGTCATACTCACGTCGTGCAACACAAGGCCGAAGCCGGGCTGCTCGACGCAGCCGTCGAGGTTCTCGCGCCGACCGGTGATCAGGTTGTCGATCGCGACGACCTCCCAGCCCGCGGCGAGGAGCGCCCGACACAAATGTGCGCCGAGGAAGCCGGCGCCTCCCGTGACGACGGCGCGGGGCATCAGCGGCCGACGCCGGTGTACTGGAAACCGCGGTGGCGGAGCGCGGCCGCGTCGAGCAGGTTGCGGCCGTCGACAACCACCGGTGATGACATCATCTCCGCAACCCGGCCGAAGTCCAGCCAGCGGAACTCGTCCCATTCGGTGAGCACCGCGAGGACGCGGGCGCCCGCGCAAGCCGTGTAAGGGTCGGCAACCACCTCGATTCCAGGCGTCGTCACCTGGTCGCCGGCGGCAGGGTCGTAGGCCCGGACCCGGGCACCGGCGGCGAGCAACCGGCCGACGATCTCGAGCGCGGGTGAGTCGCGGAGGTCGTCGGTGTTGGCTTTGAACGTGAGTCCCCACGCGGCGACGGAGACGCCGGCGAGATCACCCCCGGCCGCGTCGCGCACCTTCTCGACGATCCGGGCGTGCTGCCGGTCGTTCACGTCGACGACCGCTTCGAGGAGGCTGAAATCGGACCCGGTCTGGGCGGCAGCGTGGATCAGCGCCCCGATGTCCTTCGGAAAGCACGAGCCGCCGTACCCGGGACCGGGATGCAGGAACTCGGAGCCGATGCGGCCGTCGTACCCCATGCCGAGGGTTACGTCGCGCACGTCGGCGTCGAGAGACTCGCAGAGGTTCGCGATCGCATTGATGAACGAGATCTTGGTCGCGAGAAACGCGTTCGACGCGTACTTGATCATCTCGGCCGAGGCGGCGTCGGTGACGACGAGCGGCGCGGGCACTCCGCGGTATAGTTCCGACACCCGCACTGCCACGACGGGGTCGTCGCCGCCGATCACGATCCGCGACGGCTGAAGAAAGTCGCGAACTGCGGTGCCCTCCCGCAGGAACTCGGGGTTCGACGCCACCCGGATCTCGTCGACCGAGGCTCCGGCCTCGGCGAGGATGCGCTCGACGACGCGGGTCGACCCCGGCGGGGTCGTTGACTTGTTCACGACAACGCTTCCAGGCCGCAGCACCGGTGCGACCTCGCGCGCGACCGACGCGACGAAGGAAAGGTCGGGCCCGTCGGGGCCCGTCGGCGTCGGGACGCAGAGGAACACGAACAGCGCGTCCCGCGCCGCGGCGGCGGCGCCGACGACGAAGTGCAGGCGCCGGGCTTCGAGGCCCTCGCCGACCAGTGCCGCGAGCCCCTCTTCCCGCAGCGGTACCTCTCCCTTGCGCAGGGAACGGATCCGCTCCTCGTCGATGTCGGCGCACACGACGTCGTGGCCGAGCGACGCGAAGCACGCCGCGGTCGTCAGCCCTACGTAGCCGGCACCGACAACTGCGATGGTCATTGCGCGCCCCCGAGATATTCGGCGAGCGCGTCACGCCAGGACCGCAGTGCGGGCAAGCCGGCGATGCGCAGGGCGCGGTTGTCGAGGACGCTGTAGGTCGGGCGGGCGGCGGGTCGGTCGAGGTCGGCGAACGAAACCGGCTTCACGGATCCGGGGTCGAGACCCCGGCAGCTCAGCGCCGCGGTCGCCAACTCGAGTCGGGTCGCGGTCTCGGCGTTGGTCACGTGGAAGATGCCGGGGCGACGCGCTGCCGCCAGTGCGACAAGGGTCGCGGCCAGGTCGGGCGCGTAGGTCGGGCTGCTCCTCTGGTCGTCGACGACCGGCGGCGTCTCGCCGCGTCCGACCGCGGCCAGCACCCACGACACGAAGTCGCCACCGCGCCGGCCGAAGACCCACGCCGCCCGGACCACGGTCCAGGACGACGCGTGACGGGCGAGCTCGCGCTCGCCGGCGAGCTTCGAACGTCCGTACTCGCTGAGTGGCGCCACGGGGGCCCATTCGTCGTACGGCGTGGTGGACCGGCCGTCGAAGACGTAATCGGTCGAGATGTGGACGACGTGGGCACCGACGCGCGTCGCGGCCGCGGCGAGGTTGCGGACGCCGAGCGCGTTGGCCGCGAACGCAGCATCGACATCGTGCTCACACCTGTCGACATCCGTGAGCGCGCCGCAGTTGATCACCGCGTCGGGTGCGATCTCGTCCAGCGCCTGCTCGACACGATCGCGGTCGGCGAGGTCGAGATCGGCGTGCGTGACCGCGACGAGCTCGCGGCTGCCCAGCGCGGCACCGACCGCCTGCCCGACCTGCCCGCCCGCGCCGGTGACCAGTGTGCGCACGTCTACCTCGCGGCCGCGACCGACGCCGTCCACGCGTTCTCCTCGACCGGGGCCCGCTCCCGCAGCGGTTCCCACCAGTCGCGGTGCTGCGCGTACCAGGCGATCGTGTCGCGCACGCCTTCGTCGAAAGGCCGCTCGGGCGTCCAACCGAGTTCGCGCTCGATCTTCGCGGCGTCGAGCAGGTACCGCCGGTCGTGACCCGGACGGTCGGGCACGATCTCCTTGAGCGTGGCCGGCTTTCCGAGCGTGCCGAGCACCAGATCGGCGAGCTCGGCGATGCTCGCCTCGACGCCGCTGCCGACGTTGTAGGTCTCGCCGACTACGCCGTCGAGCACGATGCGCTCCACCGCGCGGCAGTGGTCGAGGACGTGGAGCCACTCCCGCCGGTTCTCGGTGGAGGTGTAGAGCGGCAGCGGGTGGTCGTCGAGCGCGTACGTCGTGAAGAGCGGCAGCACCTTCTCGGGGAACTGGTACGGGCCGTAGTTGTTGCAGCAGTTCGAGATCGTGACCGGGACCGCGAACGTCTCGTGGTACGCCCGAACCACGTGGTCGGCGGCGGCCTTCGACGCGTTGTACGGCGTTCGCGGCCGGTAGGGGGACGACTCGGAGAACGAGCCGGGGTCGTCGAGGGCGAGGTCGCCGTAGACCTCACACGTCGAGATGTGGTGGAAGCGGGCCAGGCCGTGGCGGCGGGCGGCGTCGAGCAGGGTCTGGGTCCCCATCACGTTGGTGCGGAAGAACCGGGCCGGGTCGACCACCGCGAGGCTGTTGTGGGACTCGGCCGCGAAGTTCACCACCACGTCGATCTCTTTCTCGGCGAACAGCTGCTCGGCGAGATCGGCGTCGCCGATGTCGCCCTCGACGAACCGGATCCGGTCCTCGACGTCGGCGAGATTCGGGCGGTTCCCCGCGTAGGTAAGGAGGTCGAGGGCAACGACGCCGTCATCGGGATGCTCGTCGACCCAGAAGCGCACGAAGTTGGAGCCGATGAACCCGGCGGCGCCGGTCACGAGGAGGCGCACGACCCTCGATGGTACGGCAGCGGGGCTACCGCGTCAGCACGCGACCGGCTCGGCGGGCACGCCCGAGACGTCGGGTACCGGCACCTCTTGCGCCGGTCGCACCGATGACGTCAAATCGACGTCGCCCAGCGCGGTCCCGCCCCCCGAAGGCTTGCGGACGCCCCGGAAGTCGTCGCCGATCAGGACCACGACGTCGGCATCGACGATGCTCGGATCCTCGGTCAGCAGGCCGACGCCGTTGAGGTACGCCGCCACGAGCTGGGCCTTCGCTTCGAGGCCCGGCGCGTACAGGACCTGGGTGGCGGTAGCCGGCCCGCCGTTCCCGATGTTGGCGATCTGGAAGCCTTCGGCCTGCAGGTCTTCGGAGGTCTCCTCCGCCGCGCCGTCCTCGTCGGAGGCGTTCAGCACCCGCACCCGCACGTCGGCGGGGGCGACGTCGGTCGGCAGCGCCGCGCCGCCGAAGTCGCGGAGTCGTGCGAGCACCGGCTCGGCCGCGGCCTCGTCGACTTCGAGACGCCCGAACTCCTCGGCTTCCTTCCACGGGATCGTGACCATCTCGAGGCTGGTGGGCTCGTTCGGGTCGACGTCGCGGAAGGCGGCGAGCAGATCGAACATCGACCGCGTGCTCAAGCCTTCGTCGACGACGAGGTGCTGGGTGATGTCGTCGGCGATGCGGTAGGCGGTGAGCGGGTTGCTCAGGCCCTTGTCGACCGCCAGCGCGGCCAGGCGCCGGATGAACGCCTGCTGGCGCTGAATGCGGTTGGGGTCGGACTGCACGTCAATCAGCTCGTAGTCATCGGTCTCGGGGTTGTACTGCTCCATGTTGCGGGCGCGCACGTACTGGAGCGACTGCTCGCCGTCGAGCTCGTAGCAGCCGGCGCCGTAGATCCCGATCCTGAACCCGGTGACCTCGTCCTGTTGAGCCGCCGGGAAGTACACGGGGACGCTGCCGATGGCGTTCACGATGTCGACGAAGGCGAGGAGGCCGATCTCCACGTAGTGGTGGATCGGGATCTGAAAGTTCTGCTCGAGCGTGTCGATCACCTGCTGGGGGCCGCCC
>JBOGFL010000222.1:0-2401 GCA_050743285.1 Acidimicrobiia bacterium | reverse complement strand
GGGATACCCCTCGCCGCCCTTCGGGACGCTCGCCGCTCCTACGCATAGCGCAACCGGCGTCGCGGTTCGGCTTACCCCGCGACTACCAGGTCTTGTCGTAGCGGTTGCGGAGGATCACCGCCAGCAGGTTGAACATCAGCGTGATCCCGAGCAGGACGAGGATGGCGGCGGGGGCGAGTTCGAGCTTGAACTCCCGCTGCGCCTCGCCGACCCAGTTGAAGATGATGACGGGGAGCGCGGTGTACGTGCCCTGGAGCGTGCCGACGAAGTCCTCGTTGGGCTGTACGAAGAAGTTGCCGAAGAACGCGCCCACCAAGATCAGTGGCGCGGTCTCGCCCAGCGCCCGGGCCAGAGCCAGGATCGTGCCGGTGAGGATCCCGGGCAGCGCGTTGGGCAGCACCAGAGAACGAGTGACCTCCCAACGGGTGGCGCCCACGCCGTAGCCGCCCTCCCGCAACGACTCCGGGACGGCGCGGATCGCCTCCGACGAGGTGATGATCACGATGGGCAGCACGAGGATCGCCATCGTGAGCCCGCCGGACAGCAGGCTGCGGCCGCCGGTGATCCCACCCGAGCTTCCCATGTCGGTGCCGAGCAACTCGACGAACACCGCCAGGCCCAGCAACCCGTACACGACTGACGGCACCCCGGCGAGGTTGCGGATGTTGAGGATCACGAACCGGGTGAGGCGGTTGTCGGGCGCGTACTCCTCCAGATACACCGACGTGGCGATGCCGAGGGGGAACGCGAGCACGATCACGAACAGGCCGATGAAGATCGAGCCCTGGATGCCCTGCCAGACACCCGCCAGCGACGGGTTGGTCGAGAGCCCGCTCGTGAGGAAGTCGAGGCCGCGATCCTGGAAGACCGTGTAACCGTCCGACACCACCGTCCACACGAGCACGATGATGAAGCCGAGACAGATGACGAGCGAGAACAACAGCAGGCTTTGGAGCACCAGGCCCCAGGTGTCGATCTTGCGTTTGCCCAGCGCGGTGCTCACGGCGACCTTGCCCGGCACTCCCATCGGCGGTGTCGTGGTCGCCATCAGTACTTCTCCCGGATTCGGGCGACGACGCGGTCCCCGACGATGTTCAAGAGCAGCGTGACGAAGAACAGCAACAGGCCGAGGAAGAACAGGCTCTGGCGAGCGTCGCCGGCTACCGCGTCGCCGCCGGTGGCGAGGGCGGCCATCGCGCCGGTGATGGTCTGACCGGGCCGGAACACGTCGGTGTTGAAGGGCGTGGCGTTCGAGCCACCGGCGGCGACCGCGACGATCATCGTCTCGCCGATCGCCCGTGAGGTGGCCAGGATGATCGCGGCGGTCACACCCGAGATGGCGGCGGGGAAGACGACCCGGAGGCTCGTCGTCTTCCGACGGGCGCCCAGCCCGTACGACGCCTCCCGCAGCGATTGCGGGACGGCCCGGAACGCGTCCTCGGAAACCGACGCCACCAACGGCGTGCTGAGGATTCCAACCGCGAGACCGGCGGCGAGAATGTTGAACTGCGTCGCGTCGGCATTGAGCCGCTTGACGATCTCGGGTGTTATCCAGGCGATGGCGAAGAATCCGAGCACGATGCTCGGGATGCCGGCCAGGATCTCGAGGATCGGCTTCAGGAGCTTGCGGGCACGGGGGCGGGCGTACTCCGAGAGGTAGACGGCCGCGCCCAGCCCGAGCGGCGTCGCGATGAGCATCGCGATCCCGGTCACCTCCAGCGTGCCGACGAACAGTGTCTTGAGGTCGAACTGATCCCGGAGGGGAAGCCACCCCTGGCCGCCCCAGAGCTGCGAGAGCTCGATCTTGCGCAACCAGTTCACCGCCTCGCCCACGAGCGACAGGACGATCGCGGCGGTGATGAGCAGTGACGAGAGGCCCGCGGCGAGGAACACGCCTTTCATCAACCGCTCCCGTCGGCGGCGGCGCGGCGGAACCGAGAGGTGGACGCGCGATGAGTCGCCCGGTTTCCGCCCTGCGACGTCGCTCATCGGCTGCTCCTTACTCTTTTGTCTGGCGCACGGTCAAAGGTCGGTAGCGAGAGCGGGCGACGGGCCGGAGCCCGCCGCCCGCTTGGGGGTCTCGCCGCTCACTCACTGTCCGGTGGGCTCGTCCGTCACTGGCGGATCGCCGGTGGGCGCGTCTCCGCCGCCCCCTGGGTTCGCCTTGAAGTCCTCCCACGCCTGGTTGGTGGCGTCCCAGTCGGCTTCGGGCACGTTGATGTACCCCGCCTCCGGCACCGTCGCGTAGCCGGTGTCCGAGAGGTAGAAGTCGACGAACGACGAGACCGCGTCGTTCTCGGCTGCCGCCCCGCTCGGGTAGATGAAGAGCGGACGGGAGATCGGGTAGCTGCCGTCCTCGATAGTTCCCGTGTCGGGTCCGACGCAGCCGTCCCCCCCGTCG
>JBOGFL010000221.1:0-4181 GCA_050743285.1 Acidimicrobiia bacterium | reverse complement strand
GACGAGAACACCGCTGGCGGCGGCGTCGGGATCCACGACGTTGATCGAGCCGTAGCGGTCGTTGGATGCGTGGTGGTCGACGACCACGAGGTCGCCGGCGCCCTTGGCCGCGGGCTCGAGGTCTCCGAGCCGGCCGATCGAGCCGCAGTCGAAGGTGACGACGACCTCGGCCTCCATCGGGAAATCGGCGGGCGGCGTGAGCAGGTCGAGGCCCGGGAGCTCGCGGTAGTGGGGCGCGACAACAAATGGTGTGGGAAAGGAGGCGACGACATCGCGGCCGGCGCCGCGCAGCACGTGCATCAGGCCGAGCATCGACCCGAGTGCGTCGCCGTCCGGGCTCACGTGGCAGGCGAGGGCGACGGTGCGAGCGCCGGCAATCGCGCCCGCCGCGCGCGCCACATCGTCGCTGATTTCTACCGTCGTCCCGGGCTCATTCACTTCGACCCGTCCGTCCTCTCGGTGATGTCGTCTTCAGTTTCAACGCCGGAACCGCGGCGCAGGTTCCGGAGAATCTCCTCGACCCTCGCACCCGTCGCGATCGCGGGGTCTTCCTCGAAGCGAAGTTCGGGAAGGTACTTCAGGCGGACCTGCCGACCCAGCGCCGCCCGCAGGTGCGGAGCAGCGGCTCGCAGCGCGACATCTGCGTGTTCCGCGGTCAGCGCCGAATAGTAGACGGTGGCATGGCGGAGGTCCGGGCTGACATCGACGCCGGTGACCGTCACCAGCTCGAGCCGCGGGTCGGAGAGGCGCTCGATCTCGTCGGCGAGGGCCTCGCGCACCACCTCGTCGACTCGCGCCCGGCGCGGGTACGGGCGGGTGGTCCGCTTCGGGTTGCGCATCACGCTTCCTCGAGCCAGGCGGTCTCGGCTTCGAGCAACTCGACGTCGGCCGCTCCGGCAACGAACCGCTCGACTGACGCCAGGAGCTGCCGGAGGTGCCCGTCGCTCTCGGCCACCAGGGCCACCCCGATCGCGGCCCGCTGCCACTGGTCGTGGTGGTCGACTTCGGCCACCGAGACCCGGAAGCGGTGCCGGAGCCCGTCGACGATGGGGCGCACCGCCGCCCGCTTCGTCTTGAGCGAGCGGCTCTCGGGAACATGGAGGTCGAAGCAGACTGCCGCCGCATGCATCCCACCAGTCTCGCGCCCGCCCGGCCCGCTGACGCCGGACAGACGGCTTTCCATCGGTAGGCTGCGCGAATGCACGGGGGGTGCGACACGGCGTGACCGCGACAGACACGCGGGAAGGGCAGGCGGGCGACGCGGCATGGGGCAAGCCGGTCCCCACGCCCCGAACGCCCACGATCGGCTACAACCCCGCGCTCGACGGCATCCGTGCCTTCGCGGTGTTGGCCGTGATGTTCTACCACGGGGACCAGGACTGGGCCCGGGGCGGGTTCCTCGGCGTCGACGCCTTCTTCGTCCTGTCCGGGTACCTGATCACCTCGTTGCTGCTGGTGGAGTGGCGCGCGACGGGGACGGTGAGCCTGTCCGCGTTCTACGCCCGTCGCGGCCGCCGCCTGCTGCCGGCGTTGTTCCTCATGCTCGGGTTCGTCGGGATCTACGCGGTGGCGTGGGCGGACCCGACAACGCTCGACAAGCTGCGGGGCGACGCGCTCTCCACCTTGTTCTACGTCGCCAACTGGCGGTTCATCGTCACCGATCTCTCCTACTTCGACCTTTTCACCCGCCCGTCGCCGCTGACGCACATGTGGTCGCTGGCCATCGAGGAGCAGTGGTACTTCGTTTGGCCTCTGGCGCTGACCGCGCTCCTCCGCATCAAGAACTTCCGCAGGTACGGGGCGTTCGTGATCTTCGGGCTGGCGCTCGGCTCGGCGTCGTTGATGCTCGCCCTCTACGACCCGGCCACCGACCCGAACCGCGTCTACTTCGGCACCGACACCCGGGCGCAATCCTTGCTGCTGGGCGCCGGGCTCGCCTTCGTCATCCAGCACTTCGGCACGCTCAAGGAGCGCGGCCTCCAGATGGCGCTCCAGATCGCCGGGTTGCTGGCGGCTGCGTTCACCCTCTACTTCTGGTCGACGACGGCGGACACCGCGTCGTGGCTCTACCGCTACGGGCTTCTCGGGACTGCGGTGTGCGTCGGGATCGTGATCGCGGCGATCGTGCAGCCCGAGCCCGGTCCCTTGAAATCGATCCTGTCTCTGACGCCAATCGTCTGGATCGGAAAGATCTCGTACGGCCTGTACCTCTGGCACTGGCCCCTGTACGTGGTCCTCAATGCCGAAAGAACCGGCCTCACCGGTGCGCCGCTCCTGATCGTGCGGGTCGCTGCGACGTTCGGGGTGGCGTCGCTCTCCTATTACCTGGTGGAGATGCCGATCCGGCACGGCGCCATGCCGGGCTGGCGCATCAAGGCGCTCGCCCCCGCCGCGATCGCGAGCCTGGTCGTGATCCTGCTGGTGACGACGGCCGACGCCGAGCCCAAGCCGACCTTCGCGCAGGACGACCGGACGCTCGCCGAGCTCGACCGCGACTCGCCCGACACACCGGTTCCGCCCGACACGGCCGCGGCCCCGGGTGCGCCCGCCGGGCCCATCCGGGTCCTCGTCCTCGGCGACTCCGTGGCCAAGCAGTTCGGCGACGGCCTATCGGCGATCGGAGCCGAGAAGGGACTGGTCGTCGACAACAAGGCGTCCTTGGGTTGCGCGATCGCGCGCGGCGATGCGGTCCGGGGGCCGGAGGGCGAGCTCCCGTTGAACTGCCCCTGGGAGCAGTTC
Organism: Acidimicrobiia bacterium; assembly: GCA_050743285.1. GTDB lineage: Bacteria > Actinomycetota > Acidimicrobiia > IMCC26256 > JACDBD01 > JBOGFL01. The sequence continues at coordinate 1,442 of JBOGFL010000221.1, read as the reverse complement.
TGGGGTGAATGGACCGCCGAGATGCAGCCCAATTTCGTGGTCCTCTACACCGGCCAGTTCGACATCGTCGACAAGCACGTCGACGGCGAGTGGCTCACGGTCGGGAGCGACGAGTACGACGAGTACTTCCGCCAAGAGTTGGCCGCCGCCCGCGAGGCGGTGACCGCGACGGGCGCGCGGTTGGTGCTGCTCACCTCGAACTACAGCGACCCGGCGCTGTCACCGAGCGGCGAGACCGCGTACTCCGATGACAACGTCGACACCCTCAACGACCAACTCCGGGATTTCGGCGCCCACCATCCCGACGACGTGATCGTCCTCGACCTGAACAAGTACATCTCGCCCGACGGGCAGTACACCGAAGCAATCGACGGCCTCGGCGGGATCCGCGAGGACGACAACGTCCACTTCAACGCCACCGGGCAGGCCTACATCTCCGACTGGCTGGCCCGGAAGCTCAGGAGGCTTCCCCCGCCCACCTGATCAGGCGGTGCGGGCGATCTCCCGGAGGTCGTAGGTCTCGATGACGTCGCCCTGCTGGAGATCCTGGTAGTTCTCGAGCCCGATGCCGCACTCGAAACCGGAAGCGACCTCCCGGGCGTCGTCCTTGAATCGCTTCAGCGACGAGATCTGGCCGTTCCAGATCACGACACCGTCGCGGAGGAAGCGCACCTTCGACCCGCGCGTGATCACGCCGTCGCGCACGTAGCAGCCCGCGATCCGGCCGACGCGCGGAATCGAGAAGATCTCGCGCACCTCGGCTTCGCCGGTGACGATCTCTTCGAACTCCGGCTCGAGCATGCCGATGAGGGCGGAGTTCACGTCTTCGAGGACTCCGTAGATGACCTCGTAGAGGCGCATATCGACTGCGAGCGCCTCGGCCAGCTCCCGCGCCTTGCGGTCGGGGCGGACGTTGAAGCCGATGATGGTCGCCGTCGACACCGACGCCAGGTTCACGTCCGACTCGGTGATGCCACCGACCGCCCGGTGGACGAACGAGAGGCGCACCTCGTCGTGCTCCTGGTCGAGCTTGCGCAGCGCCTCGGTGAGCGCCTCGAGCGATCCCTGCACATCGGCCTTGAGAACGAGGCCGAGCGTCGCGACTTCCCCTCGCTGGACCAGGGCGAAGATGTCTTCCAGTCGACCCCCGCCGGCGAGTGACATCGGGTGGGCGAGGGACGCGGCTCGGCGCCGGCGGGCCCGCGCTTCGGCGACCACGCGGGCGGTCTTGTCGTCACGCGCGGCTCGGAGCTCGTCGCCGGCCAGCGGCACGTCGTCGAGACCGAGGACCTCGACCGGCACCGACGGGCCCGCCTCGGTGACCGACTCCCCCTGGTCGTCGAACATCGCCCGCACCCGGCCCCACGCGCCGCCGGCGACGACGGGGTCGCCGACCCGCAGCGGTCCCCGCTCGACGAGCGCGGTGACGACCGGGCCCCGGC
>JBOGFL010000220.1:0-3071 GCA_050743285.1 Acidimicrobiia bacterium | reverse complement strand
GTCCAAGCCGTTGGTAGAACTCGAGCGACGCGTCCATGTGACGCACGACGAGGTCGAACTGATTGAAGACTGGTGCCGTTTCACTCACTGGAGACCCGCCGACTTCGGCCTGGCGGTCATCGGCTTGTCCTGGCTGAAGTCCTCCCCAATGTCGGCCTGAATCTCGAGATCTTGGTCGCGAGGGAAGGGATTTCCAGAAGCATCCATCGGTGCGTAGCTATACGAAGGGTGGTTGACGTAGACCAGCGGTCCGACCGCTCGCTTGTGAAGCCAACGGCGCACGAGCGCCTTGACCACTAGAAGAGAGGACAAGCTAGCTGTGGTCCTGGTACTCGCCGCGTTCGGGGATCTGCTGCACCGCCCAGCCGTTCCCGTCGGGATCACTGAAATAGACGAACGATCCCCACGGGAACACCTGCACCTCGCCGACGTCGACGCCACGTTGGAGGAGCTCGGCGCGGGCCGCTTCGACGTCGTCAACGACCATCTGCAGCCCCTCGACCGACCCGGGGGCGGCACTCGAGATGCCGGTACCGAGAGAGATCGAACACGCCGAGCCCGGCGGTGTCAGCTGGACGAAGCGAAGTTCCTCGCTGACCTGGAAATCCACGTCGGCGTTGAATCCTGCCTTCTCGGTGTAGAAGGCCTTGGCCCGGTCGACATCAGACACCGGTACCGCGACGAGCTCGAGTTTCCAATCCACCCTGCGCCCTTCCTTGGTCGTCGGTCCACGAAGCCTAGGTTCAGGCACCGACGGCGTGAAATCCGCCGTCGACGTGCACGACCTCACCGGTGGTTGCGGGGAACCAGTCGGACAACAGCGCCGCGCAGGCGCGGGCGGCCGGCTGGGCGTTGCGGGCATCCCAGCCCAACGGGGCCCGCTCAGCCCACACTTCTTCGAAGCGCTCGAATCCCGGGATGCTGCGGGCCGCGACAGTGCGCAGCGGACCGGCGGCGACCAGGTTGACGCGCACGCCTCGAGGCCCGAGGTCACGCGCGAGATAGCGCGCCGCTGACTCGAGGGCGGCCTTGGCGACGCCCATCCAGCCGTAGACCGGCCACGCCTGGCGGCTGTTGTCGAAGTCGAGCGCCACCATCGAGCCGCCGCGTTCCGGGAACAAGGGGAGCGCGGCCCGCGCCAGCGCGGGCAGCGAGTAAGCCGAGATGTGCATTGCGGTGCCGACGTCCTCCCACGGCGCATCGAGGAACCCCTCGGCGAAGCACGACTCGGGCGCGAACGCGACCGCGTGGACAACCCCGTCCAAGCGGCCGCCCACCGTCTCGGCCAGCGCCTCGACGTGGGCGACGTCGGTCACGTCGAGCTCGGCGATCTCGGGCGGGTTGGGAAGCCGACGAGCGGCGCGCTCGGTGAGGCGCATCGCTCGCCCGAAGGACGAGAGGACGAGATCGGCGCCTTCCTCCTGGGCGACCCGGGCGACTGAGAACGCGATCGAGGCGTCGTTGAGGACACCGGTGACGAGGAGTCGCTTGCCTTCGAGCAGCATCAGTCCTCCCGGACTCGGTTAGAGCGGCGAGTTCGCGTGACGGCGAGGATTCGCCATCTCGCGCTTCGTGACCAGCTGGTCGAGAGCTCGGGCCAGCGCCCGGCGGGTCTCGGCCGGGGTGACGACCTCGTCGATGAGGCCCCGTTCGGCGGCGCGATACGGATTCAACAGGTTTCCCGCATATTCGACCTCGAGGGCCGCGAGCTGCGCGGTGCGAGCGTCGAAGTCGTCGATGGCGGCCAGATTGCGGCCGTGCAGGATCTCCACCGCGCCCGTCGCGCCGACTACCGCGATCTCGCTCGCCGGCCACGCGGCGCACCAGTCGCTTCCTAGCGTCTTCGAGTCCATGACGATGTACGCGCCGCCGTAGGCCTTGCGGATCACCACCGAGAGACGCGGCACCGTCGCCGCCGCGTACGCATGGACGAGCTCGGCGCCGTGGCGGATCATGCCCCGCCATTCGAGGTCGCGGCCGGGTTCGAAGCCGGGCGTGTCGACGACTGTCAGCAGCGGGATGTTGAACGTATCGCACCACTGCACGAACCGGGCGCCCTTCTCCGACGCCTCGACGTCGATGGTGCCTGCCCGCACCGCGGGCTGGTTTGCGACAATCCCGACCACGCGGCCGTCGAGGCGCCCGAACCCGGTGACGAGGTTGGCCGCGTACCCCGGGCGCAGCTCGAGGAATGAGGCTTCGTCGAGGATGTCGGCGACCACCGTGCGCACGTCGTAGGCGGCATTGGCGCGGCCGGGCACGGCCCGAGCCGCATCGTCGCAAGGCCGCCCGACTGGATCGATCGATCGCAGACGAGGGGGGTCGTCGAGGTTGCTCCCCGGAAGGAACGAGAGCACGTCGTGCACCGCTTCCATTGCGTGGTCTTCGTCGTCGACGACCAGGGAGGCGACGCCGCTACGACGCTGATGCACCGCGATACCGCCGAGCGAGTCGCGGTCGATGGGCACGCCGGTGAACGCGGTGATCGTGTCGGGTGCGGTCACGTACGCGAACGCATCGCGAGTGAGGACCACCACGTCCGCAAGCCCGAGCAGGAGGGCCGGACCGGACACGGCGGGGCCGATGACCACGAGCACAGTGGGTACGACCCCCGACGCCGAAGCCAGTGCGCGCGCCACGCCGCCCCACGCGTGGAGAGCGGCCACGCCTTCTTCGACATCAGCACCGGATGTTGCAACCACGCCGACAACGGGGATGCGCAGGTCGGTGGCGAGTTGCACCGCCCGCGCCAGCACCTCACCTTCGGCACTCCCGATCGCACCCCGGTGTTTGCCGCCGTCGAGTCGGAACAGGCTGACCGGTCGTCCGTCGATCTCGGTCAGTGACGCGTCGGCGGCAGTTGCCCGCCGGGCACCGACGGGCACGCCGGGACCCGCACGCATCACGGTGCTCCGTTCAGGGAGCGAGGAGGATCGTGGCGTTGTGGCCGCCGAACCCGAAGGAGTTCGACAGCACCGGCTGCGGGCCGATCTCGCGAGGGCTCCCGGCGACGACGTCGATCTCCAGTTCGGGGTCGGGGTGCTCGTAGTTGGCGGTGGGCGGCACGACAC
>JBOGFL010000219.1:0-2925 GCA_050743285.1 Acidimicrobiia bacterium | reverse complement strand
CGATGGCCCTTCACGAAGCCGACGACTGCTCATGGTTCGCGCTCCTCGCCGCCGGCGCCGACGCCGGGCTCGACGCGATCGTGAAGGGCGTGAACCGGCAAGCCCGGATCGAGCCCGCCGACGTGGGGGTAGACGCGGTCGCGGCGTGGGACGTCGTCGTTGACCGGGATGCCGAACCGGCCCCGGAACCTGACGCCGTCGCCATCACCAAGCTCGGCACCGCCGCCAGTTATGAGTTCACGGGGCGGCGCCCGGTCGAGTTGACGGCCCGGCGATGACCGACGGACTGCTCGCGGGCGTACGCATCGTCGAGAGCTCACTGCTCGGGCCGGGCGAGCTCACCACCAACTTGTCCGATCTCGGCGCGGATGTGATCAAGGTCGAGCCGCCCGACGGTGACTACGTGCGCCGGATGACGTGGCCGATCGTCGAGGGCGTCTCGCTGATGCATCTGCACCTGCATCGCGGCAAGCGCAGCCTCGCCCTCGATCTGCACAAGCCGGAGGGGGTCGAGGTGTACCTCGACCTGGTGCGGCACTCGGACGCGGTCGTCGAGGGGATGCGCCCGGGCGCGCTGGCCCGCCGCGGACTCGGATACGAGCGCCTGCGCGAGGCAAACCCCCGCATCGTCTTCTGCACCATTTCGGGCTACGGCACCACCGGGCCGTACCGCGACATGGCAAGCCACGGCCTGGCCTACGACACGTGGGCCGGGCTCGTCGATCCCGAGTACGACGACGACGGCTTCTGTCGGATCCCCGAGCATCCTTCGATGGGGATCCACGCGGGGCCCCTGTTCGGCGCGCTCGGTGTGCTCGCCGGCGTCATTCGGGCCCGCGCGACGGGCGAGGGCTGCCAGATGGAGATCGCCCAGTCCGACGCCGCCGCCTACATGGACTGGTACCGCATCGAGACGTGGCGGGCGTACGAGCGGCCCGAGTCAGAAGTGACCGGCAACGCCAGCGACAACTTCGAGCGCCGAGCGCCGGGCACCGCCGGCATGCGCGAGGGCGTGCGTTACCAACTCTACGAGTCTGCCGACGGGCACGTCCTGTTCATGGCATCGGAACGTCTCTTCTGGAAGAACTTCTGTCAAGCCGTCGGGCGGATGGATCTCTTCGAGCGGTGGCCCGGCGCCAAGGTGGCCGACCACGCCCGCCACAACCGCGAGATGCAGGCCGAGCTACGCGAGATCTTCCGCACCCGCACCAGCGCCGCGTGGTTGCAGCTCGCCGAGGAGGCGAACACCGCGATCGCGCCGGTGAACACATCCGAGACGATCATGGACGACCCGCAGTTCCAGGACCGCTTCCCGTGGATACCCGAGTCGCGGTTGGGCGCCGACGAGATGCCCTATCCACTGAAGGTCGTCGACGTGGACGCGCCGGTCCCGACCCGTGCGCCTACGGTCGGCGAGCACAGCGACGACGTGCTCGAGTCGGTGCTCGGCTACGACGCCGACCGCCGCCGCACGTTGCGCGACGCCGGGGTCTTGGGCTCGCCGCAGGTCAACTCCCCGGCATCTGGCTCATGAACTGGTTGAGGTCGAAGTAGTCACGCCAGGCGGCGACCTTGCCGCTGCGGATCTCGAACGTTCCCATTACCGGCAGCTCGATCGCCGTGCCCGGCATGTGGAAGACATCGACGCGCTCGGTGAGCACGATGTCACCGTCGCCGGCGATGTTGTCGAGGCGGAACTCGATCTTCTCCACGCCCTGGGTGAACCCCGCGATCGTGTCTCGGATTGCGTCCTTTCCTTTGACCGGCGCAATCGGGATGTTGTGGTAGGTGGCGTCGTCGGTGAAGAACGCCATGAGGGCGTCGAGGTCGCCGTCGGCCCAGGCGGCACAGAACCGCCGCACGACATCGATCGGGTCGTCTGCCATCGCTTCTCCCTAATGTCGGTGTGAGGTCTGGGTTGGGCCGATCGAGCCGGCCGGGTAATCGAGCATCGGTGCCTTGTTTGCTTTCCACGCCGCGAGGACCGGCTCCACGATCCGCCACATCTCCTCGGTCTCGTCGGCCCGGATCGCAAGCGTGGTGTTGGCCTGGAGCATCTCGAGGATCAGGTTCGCGTACGCGGGCCGGGCGGGGGGCTGCGAGCACAGCTCGAGGTCGACCGGCGCCAATGTGAAGTCGGCCGCGTTGACGTTCATCCCCAAGCGCACGTACGGGTCGAGCAGGCCGATCCGCAGCACGTTTGCCGGTGACTTGTCGATCTCCGGTCCGGCGACGGGGGGCCGGCGGAAATGGACCGCAATCTCGGCGTGGTCTGTAGCCAGCGCTTTGCCCGACCGCATGCGGAACGGCACCCCCGCCCAACGCCAGTTCGCCACATCCACGGTGAGCTCCGCGAACGTCTCGGTGGCCCGGGCGCGATCGACGCCGGGCTCGTCGACGTACGAGGGCGCGGTGCGACCGGCGATGTCACCGGCGGTGTACCGGCCCCGCACCGCAGTCCGGGCAACGCTCGCCTGCTCGGGCGTGGGAATGGCGCGCAGCACTGCGGCGCGCGCGTCCCGGATCGACCGCTCGTCACGGCGGCTGGGCGGCTCCATCGCAACGAGGCTGAGCGCGGCGAGCAGGTGGCTCTGGATCATGTCGCGTAACGCGCCGGCCCGGTCGTAGTAGTCGGCGCGTCCCTCGAGCGCCAGCGTCTCGTCCCAGATCAGATCGATCGACTCGATGTGCTCCCGGTTCCAGATCGGCTCGAACACCCGGTTGGCAAACCGCAGCGCGAACACGCGCTGCACGAGCTCGTCAGAGAGGAAGTGGTCGACGCGGAACACCGGCTGCTCGGGGAATTCAGTGTGTAGGAGCTCGTTGAGTTCGCGAGCCGACTCGAGACTGGTACCGAACGGCTTCTCGATCGCCAGCGCGCTGTCGTGAGGGAGCCCGACCGTCGCTACCGCCCGCAACGCGGGC
>JBOGFL010000218.1:0-6173 GCA_050743285.1 Acidimicrobiia bacterium | reverse complement strand
CGGCCGCGTCCCGCAGTTCGCTCGCGGTCATCGTGCGCCCGTCCTCGTCGACCGCGACCCGGGGGTCGGGCGTCTCGGCGGCCCGCCGCTCGATCAGGTCCCAGAGTCCGCCCGCGTCGGCGGCAGCCGCGGCCGGGGAGTGTGTCATCCGGCGGTGATCCCGCCATCCATCGAGACGATCTGGCCCACCATGTAGCGGCCGTCGTCCGATGCCATGAACGCGATCAGCCCCGCGATCTCCTCCGGCTCCGAGTAGCCCAGCGGCGACGTGACTGACGCGAACTCCTTGAGCTGGACGCCTTCCGGCATCGAGAAGCCCATGATCATCGGTGTGTTCATGCCGCCGGGCGCGACCGCGTTCACGCGCACGCCCTTCTCGAGGTACTCGAGCGCGAGCGCCCGGGTGAGGTTCACCACGCCGCCCTTGGACGCGCAGTACGCGGCCGAGTAGGGCTGGCCCATGAGACCGGCATTCGACGCGATGTTGACGATCACGCCGCCGCCGTCGAGCAGGTGGGGCAACACCGCCTGACACATGAGGAACGTGCCGGTGAGGTTGACGCCGATGATCTTCGACCAGTCCTCGAGGGACACGTCGAGGGTGTGGGAGAACTTCCCGATGCCGGCGCAGTTGACGAGCACCTGCGGGCGGCCGAGCTCGTCGACGGCGCCCGTCACCGCCGCCCGCGCCGAAGCGGGGTCGCTCACGTCGACGGTGAAGGCCCGGGCGTTGCCGCCCTGCTCGGCGATCTCGGCGACCGTTTTCTCGGACGCGTCGCCGGCCAGGTCGAGCGCCGCCACCGACGCGCCCTCGCTCGCCAGGCGGTGGGCGGTGGCGCGGCCCAGCCCGGATCCGGCGCCGGTGACGAGTGCAACGCGATCGGTGAAGCGCGCCATCGAACCCCCTCGGTGTGTGCGGTGGCCGCGGCCAGAAATCTAACGCAGCGTCGGCCCGAACGTCGCGGCGCGGCATCGGCCCGCAGGCATTGCAACTGTAGGATGCCCCGCCCGGCCCCGGCCCGGTGACACTCGCGCGACGGAGCGCGCGCCAATGTCATCAGAACACCGGTCGGCAGCGAGGTGCGGGGTTGTGCGCGAGGTTCAGACGAGCATCGACTCCGGAACCGTCAGGTCCTCAGAGGCGGAGAGGCGCCTGACCGCTGATTCGTCGTTCGACCTGCAGGTAGCTGCGATGGCGTCCATTGGCTGGGTAGCGTGTCAGCTCGGAGGTGAGTGATGACGGCGGACCCGGGCCAGCTCACGCTGCATCTCGAGCGTGTTCTCCACGCGCCTCGGTCGCTCGTGTTCAGGGCGCATTCCGAGCCTGACGAGCTGGCGAGATGGTGGGGTCCCAAGGGGTTCGCCGCTCCCAGTATCGAGCTCGACCTGCGTGTCGGGGGCAGCTATCGGATCGCGATGCAACCACCCGAGGGCCGGCAGTTCTATCTCCAAGGAGAGTTTCGCGACGTCGATCCTCCCGCCGGCTTGGCGTACACGTTTCGCTGGGAAGATCCTGACCCGGACGATCAGGAGACGGTCGTCACGCTCTCGCTGAGCGATCTCGGCGGTTCGACCGAGCTGATCGTCGATCAGGGCGTCTTCGCCACCCAGGCGCGGCGGGCTCTTCACGAACAGGGCTGGGGCGAGAGTCTTTACCGTCTGCAGGAATTGTTCTCCAATTGAGGTCTGCCCGTTCGCCAACCGGCCCCCGTTCGGCGGGGATCGGTTCGCCTCCAAGCGTCGCTCGCGAACGTGCATCGGGCTCTGCGGAAACACAGGTCGGTGGGCTGCCGCGATGACGCGAACCAGTCCCCTCATCGGTGACGTCGTCGGGGGTGAACAGCAGCTCGGACGTGACCCCGCCCTATCTTTACGCCCGATGGGCCTCAGAAGCACAGGGAGAGGGTTCGTGGGCACCGTTACACCTGCGCGGTGTTACGTTCGCGCCGCGTTTCGGCGTAGTGCGGCGCATCCCGACCTCGATCGGACTCGAGCATGGCAAACCCAAAGCAGGTCAAACCCTCACCGGCTACGGACGCGGATCGTGCGATCGCCACGATCACGATGGCCTTCAGCAACGACCCCGTCGCTCGCTGGGTCCTTCGCGACGCCTATCTCTATCTGACGTACTGGCCACGGTTTATGAAAGCGTTCGGGGGGCCGCGTTCGCGACGGGCACCGCGGACTCGATCGACGACTGTGCTGGCGTGGCGCGATGGCTCCCGCCTGCTGTCGGGCCGGACGAAGAGACGATGGGCGCGCTCGCGGCGGAGCTCCTCCCGGCCGCCGATCAGGAAGAAGTCTTCGGCTTCATGGGCCAGATGGGCGAGTTCCACCCCACCGAACCTCACTGGTACCTGTCGCTTATCGGCGTCGACGTCACACGGCAGAGCCGCGGATACGGCGCCGCGCTCCTTCGCCATGCGCTCGAACGCTGCGACCGAGACCAGCTGCCCGCCTACCTCGAGGCTGCGAGCCCATTGAACAAGCCGCTCTACGAGCGCCACGGATTCGAAGAGCTCGGTGTGGTCCAGGCAGGTAGCTCGCCACCGATGTGGCCGATGCAGCGCAAGCCCCGCGAGACGTATTGACCAGGCGCCCGGCGGGCGCCCCCATTGGCTCCGGTCAGGGGCGTCGCGATCTGCTGCTTGCGACGCCGTCGCGGTGCGTCCGAAAACGCGAGGCGCCGGTGCCACCGCGCAGCCTTCACGGCCGCCGGCGGGTCGTGGAACGGACTCCTCGTGGGCAGGAGTGCGGCTCCATCACGCGCCACCATTGGCCAGGACGGTATGGGAAACGTAGCGTCAGATTTCGTGACGACGGCCGAGCTGCTGCGGAACGCGGCCCGCGAACACCCCGATCGGGAGGCCTACGTCCAAGGCTCCCGGCGGGTGACCTACGCCGAGCTCGACCGGATGGCCGACGCGATGGGCTCGACGCTGGTCTCGGGGGGCGTGCGTCCGGGCGACGTCGTCAGCTTCCTGCTTCCGTCGTCGATCGAGTTCGCGGCCGCGTATGCGGGCGCCCTCCGGGCCGGCGCGGTCACCTCGGCGCTCAACCTGAGGCTGGGCCCCGCCGAGCAGGCGAGCATCTTCGCCCGCACCGAGCCGCGCGTCACCGTCGTCGGCGACGGCGTGACCGCGCCCGCGGGGGCCGGCAGGATCGTCGACGCCGAGGAGCTCGCCGGGATCCTCGCGAGTGAGCCGCAAGGGGCCGAGTTCCCGACCCTCTCTGACCGCGACACCGCGTGTGTGGTCTGGACCAGCGGCACCACCGGAGCGCCCAAGGGCGCGGTGTACGACCACGAGACGATGGCCGCGATCTCGCGCAACGTCGGCGAGCTGACCCATCCCGGTGACCGGCGCCTCGTCGTGCTGCCGTTCGCCCACGTCGGCTACATGACGCGGATGTGGGACGAGCTCGCCAACGCGACAACGATCGTGCTCGTCGGTGAGCCGTGGTCGGCGACCGAGACCCTGCGCCTGATCCGTGACGAGCGAATCACGATGGCGACGGGCGTGCCCACCCAGTGGCAGCTCGTCCTCGACCACGCCGACTGCGCCCGCACCGATTTCTCTGGTCTCCGGGTCGCCGGTCTCGGCGCGGCCACGATCCCGCCCGAGCTCGTCCGGCGCATGCGCGAGACGCTCAGATGTCCGGTGCTCACGCGCTACACGAGCACCGAGGCCGGCGTCACGACGAGCACCCGGGTCGACGACCCGCCCGAGATCGTCGCGACCACTGTCGGGCGCCCCGCGCCCGAGGTCGACATGCGGATCATCGGACCCGATGGCGCACCCCTCCCCGACGGCGAGGTGGGCGAGGTCGTGTGTCGTTCGCCGGCGATGATGCGCGGCTACTGGCGCGACCAAGAAGCGACCGCCGACACCATCGACGCCGACGGCTTCCTGCACACCGGCGACCTCGGCTTCATCGGCGCCGACGGCAACCTGCGGCTCGTCGGCCGGCTCAAGGAGATGTATCTGCGCGGCGGATACAACGTCTATCCGGCCGAGGTCGAGGGCGTGCTCGCCGATCATCCCCGCGTGACCCGGGCCGCGGTGGTCGGGGTGCCCGACCCCGTCCTCGGCGAGGTCGGCGTGGCGTTCGTCGTGCCCGAGCCGGACGTGTCGCCACCGACGGGGTCGGAGCTTCGCGACTGGTGCCGGGCGCGGCTCGCCGATTACAAGGCACCCGATCGAGTCGAGATCGTCGACGACCTCCCGGTGACGTCGATGCTGAAGGTCGACAAGGCGCGCTTGCTCGCGCAGGCTCAGGAAACCGCAAAGGAGAGTGCATGACCACCAGTGCGAGTGAGACGCGGTACAGCAAGCCCGACGTGCCACGCGACGACCGGCCGATTCGCATCGGTTCGATGCTCGTGACCCTCGTCGAGCCCCACAAGGGCCATGAGGTCGCGTACAACCGGTGGTACGAGCGAGACCACTTCTACGCCGGCTGCATGATCGGCGAGCACCAGTTCGCGGGCGGACGCTTCGTCGCCACCGCCGACTGCAAGGAGCTGCGCTACCCCGAAGACTCGCCCGTCACCCCCGATCGGATGACCGGTTCCTACGTGGCGGTGTACTGGGTGCTCGACGGGAACCACGACGAGTGGGCCAAGTGGGCGGTCGACCAGGTCAACTGGCTGCACGCCAACGACCGGATGTTCCCAGAACGAGACCACATCCACACGTTGCTGTACACGTTCGAGGACGAGCTCGGGCGGGGTCCCGATCACGTTCCCGCCGAGCTCGCGCTCGACCACGGCTTCCCGGGTCTCGTCATGGTGATCGGCGAAGCCGCCGACGGCGTCGAGCTGGAGCAGGTGACCGACTGGTTCCGGCAGCGCCCGCTCCCGGCCGAGGTCGCAGTCGTGGCGGCGCCGCTCCCGATGCCGGCCGACCGCCCCGGCGACGTGCCCGCGACCGGCGGCCGGAACCGGTTCCTGCACCTGTACTTCGTCCACGAAGACCCACGCGAGGTCTGGGCCGACCGCTTCGCGTTGTTGGGCGCCGAGCTCGAGGCCAGCGGGCTCGGCACCATCGCGTTCGCATCGCCGTTCCTCGCCACCGTCCCCGGGACCGACACCTACACCGACGAGCTCTGGTAGCGCGCGCTCCGGTCTACGCCGGGCGCAGGCTGAGCTTCACCGCCATCATCCGGACCGGACGGCTACTGCGGAACACGCGCCCGGCGCTCCCGCCCGCCGGCAGTTCGAGCGCCATCGGCCCATTCTCTCCGTACTGCCATACTCGGCCCTGTGGCACGCGCAGGCGACGAGGGCGCCAATGCGGAGCAGCGGGAGGCCCGCAAGCAGGAACGCGAACCCGACGTGCGCTTCACCTACGCCAACGAGCGGACGTTCCTCGCCTGGAACCGTACCGCGCTGGCGCTGGTCGCGACCGGCGTCGCCGCCACCGCCCTGCTCCCCCGCTTCGACTTCGAAGGTGGCCGCCGGCTCATCGGCCTCCCCCTCATCGCGCTCGGCGGGGTCCTCGCGTGGACCAGCTACCAGCAGTGGCAACGCAACGCACGGGCCATGCGGCGCGACGAGCCGCTCCCCCCCTCGCGCATGCCGATCGTGCTCGCGGTCGGCATCGGGGTCGTCGCGCTGCTGTCGGTGATCGTCGTCCTCGTCTCCGGCGGTCCGGATTGATACCCGAGCCGGACGAGGAACGCACCGAGTTAGCGTGGAGCCGCAGCGGACTTTCGCTGTTGGTGTGTTTCGCGTTGCTCGCCCGGCACATCTGGGAAGGCGAGGAAGGCGCGGCCGCGGTCGCGACGGTGGCGCTGCTCGCGATCGGTGCGCTCGGGTGGGCCGGCGGAATCCTCCACGCCCGCACCGTCCGCCTCAACCCGCATCGTCAAGTCGGACCCGCGTCGGCGACCAAGCTCCGCAACGCGGCGCTCGGGACGCTCGCACTCGCGGTCGCCGGCGCGGTGCTTTCCTTCTTCCCCGCGCAGTAGCGACTAGCCCTTGACGTACGCGAACTTCTCGGCGACCTTGCCGTTGCGCACCCTGAGCACGTCTACGCCACGGATCTCGCTCCTGCTGCCGTCGTCGTTCTTCCACGAGTAACGCCACTGAACCACGCAGCGGTCACCGGTAGTGATGACGTCCTCGGCGTCAAAGCGTGCGGTCGGCGACGCCGCGACGAACTCTTCCCACG
>JBOGFL010000217.1:0-1734 GCA_050743285.1 Acidimicrobiia bacterium | reverse complement strand
CGTAGTACACGCCCTCCATGCTCGCGATCCGGCCGTCGGTGAAGTACGGCAACAGCATCGGTGCCAGTGTCGTGCCGTAGCGGTCGATGTCGCTCCCCGGCTCCCACAGCACGCGTCCCGGGGGCAGTTCCTCCATCGTCGTGATCAGGCGCCGGTACTCGGGATACGACTTGGCCGAGAGGCCGTCGGTCTCCTCGTAGCCCGAGTAGTTCCACCGCACCCAGTACGGGAGGAACCCGTCGGTGGCCTCGACGCGCCAGAAGGAAATCAGTGTGAGCAGGACCGTCAACAACGTCATCGTCGTGACCCGGACGAGCGCCCGCGGCGGAACGCCGGTCGGCTTGCCGCCGTCGTCGGTGCGCGTTCCTGCGAGGAGCTGGGCGCTCAGGGCGCCGGCGCCGCGCACGAGCTCGGCCGCGCCGATCCCCGCGAGCAGGAAGACGCCCAAGTACCAGAAAGGAAGGAAGCGCAGGTTCCAGGCCGGCGTCTGGCCCCACGCCTCCCAGAGCCGGAAGAACAAGCCACCGGTCACCGCGAACAGCGCGACGACAAGGGTCGAACGGCGGAGTTGGAGGACACCGGCGACGATGGCGATGAGGCACAGCAGCAACGCCCAGCCGAGGTAGCTCGGAAACAGGTAGGTGAGGTACTGCTCGACCGGCTCGTAGCGGGTGTCGGTCGTGTACGCGAGGGTGGCGAGCAGGGGCACCGCCCACACCGCGGTGAGGAGCGCGGCGACGACGCCGACGGCCGCCGCGACCCCGACGCTGCGCAGCGGTCGGTACAGCAGCCAGATGATGCCGGCCACCGTCACCGCGACGATTGCGACGACGAGGTGCGACAGCACGGTCGCGGCCAGCAGCGCGGCCGTCCACGCCATGCCGCGCCGCTGTTCGAGCGCGCGGGCGAAGAACCCGAGGAAGCCGAGCGCCAAGGCGAGCGCGAGCGTGAACGAGAACTCGCCGGCCAGGTTGCTGGCCAGGTTGCCGCCCATGATGTGCTGGTTGAACGCCACCGGGTCGGTCGAGGCGCCCTTGAAGAAGAGGAAGCCGGTCGCGCCGACGGCCATCGCAGCCGGGGCCGGCTGCGGCGCGCGCAGCCCGCGGCCGAACACGTACGCACCGAGCGGCAGGAGCACGGGCCCGAGCGCGGTAACCAGCTTGAACGCGACGTTGTAGGAGACGACGAGGTCGAGCCCGACGATCAGGAGCGCGGGCAGCGGGAAGTAGAACTGCCCGGCCGGGAAACCGGCGTAGAAGTCCGGTGCCCAACCGGCGATTCGCCAGGGAAGAAGGTGGTCGCGGAGGTAGGCGGGCCACCACACGTGTGCGCCGACGTCCCCCCCGCTCGGCGTGGTGTTGCGGAACAACAGGTCGGGGCGCAGCTGCCAGAACACGAACAGGCAACAGGCGGCAACGACCCCGAGACCCACCCAGTGGGCGATCTGACGGACCCGCGCGACGCGTACGTCGGGCTCGGTGCGCGCCGCGTCCGGCGTCGTGGTCGCGGCGGCCATGGCGTCATCGTGACAGGTCTCCACCGTCTGCTTGTGCGCGGCGGCGCATCATGTGTGCCGGAGCGCACAAACAGGCGGTAGTTTTCCGCGCGCATGACGCAGCGTGGTCGCCCTCGGTCGGTGGGCTCGGGCCTCTTCGTCCTCTCGATGCTCGTTGCGGTCGCGGCTACTGCGGCCGACGCCGGTGCAGGGGACGACGCACCGGCGGAGTGCGGGCC
>JBOGFL010000216.1:0-1922 GCA_050743285.1 Acidimicrobiia bacterium | reverse complement strand
CATCGGACCGGCGGTCAGGTCCCGCAGCACGTGCGCCGACCGGTCGCGGTCCGTCGCCGCGAGCCGACCGACCCCGCGCGTGGCCATCAGCCGGCGCGGGCCTGGCTCTCCTCGAGCTCCTCGGGTGTCATGAGGACGGCGCGTGCCTTGGACCCCTCGGACGGACCGACGACACCGCGACGTTCGAGCAGGTCCATGAGCCGCCCGGCCCGGGCGAAGCCGACCCGCAACTTCCGCTGGAGCATGCTCGTGGAACCGAGCCCGCTGCGGACGACGAGCTCGAGCGCCTCGTTGAGCAAGTCGTCGTCATCGTCGACGTCGCAGGTCGCGCCGCCGGCGGCGGCCACCTCTTCGGCCAGGCCTTCGACGTACTCGGGCAAGGCCTGGCGCTTCCAATGCGCGACGACCTTGCGCACGCACGCCTCGTCGACCCACGCTCCCTGGATCCGCTGGGGCCGGCTCGACGACGCGGTGACGAGCAGCATGTCGCCCATGCCGATCAGCTTCTCGGCGCCGCTCTGATCGAGGATCACCCGGGAGTCGGCGATGCTCGTGACCGAGAACGCGAGCCGGCTGGGCACGTTGGCCTTGATGACGCCGGTGATCACGTCGACCGAGGGCCGCTGGGTCGCGATGACGAGGTGGATCCCGACCGCGCGTGCCATCTGCGCGATCCGGCAGATGCTCGCTTCGACGTCACGGGCCGCGACCATCATCAGGTCGTTGAGCTCGTCGACGACGATGAGGATGTACGGGAGCCGTTCGTAGCCCTTCCCGGTGGCGGGGTCGGGGTCGTCCTTGGTCGCGAGCTCACCGGCGTCGAAGGCCGCGTTGTATCCGGCGACATCGCGCACGCCGACTTCGGCGAGCAACTCGTACCGGAGATCCATCTCCCGCACCGCCCAATCGAGCGCGCTGGCCGCCCGTTTCGGGTTGGTCACAACGTCAGTGAGGAGGTGCGGGAGACCGGTGTAGGCACCGAGCTCGACCCGCTTCGGGTCGACGAGGATCAGCCGCACCTCGTCGGGCGTCGATCGCATGAGCACCGACGTCTCGAGCGAGTTGATGCAGCTCGACTTGCCCGCTCCGGTCGCCCCGGCAATCAGCAGGTGCGGCATCGTCGACAGGTCGAGCGTGACCGCGCGCCCCGCGATGTCACGGCCGAGGCCGGCTTCGAGTGGGTGAACCGCGTCCTTGGCCTCTGGTGTCGAGAGGATGTCGCCGAGGGTCACGAGCTGACGTTGCTGGTTCGGGACCTCGACTCCGACCGCGCTCTTGCCCGGGATGGGCGCGAGGATCCGTACGTCGGGCGAGGCCATCGCGTACGCGATGTCGTGGCTCAGCCCGGTCACCTTGTTGACTTTCACCCCGGCGCCGAGCTCGACCTCGAAACGGGTCACGGTCGGACCGACCGTCGCGCCGACGACACGCGCGTCGACGCCGAACTCGGCAAGGGTCGCTTCGAGAACCTTGGCCCGGTCGTCGACGGCGCGGCGATCGACCCTCTGACCGTTTCCGCGCTTCAGCAGCGACGGGGGCGGGAGCTTCCACGAACTCGGACGGGTCTGCTCGCGGAGCTCGATCGCGAGCTGTTCGACGGGCGCGCCCGGCGTCGCCGCTACCGGTTCCTCGACCACCTCTTGCTCCACGACCGCCCGCGGCTCGGATTCGGGCTCCGGTTCATCGCACTCGTCGTCGATGTCGACGACCTCGGCTTCGACCTCGTCGGCGCCTGGCGCGCCCGGCGGCGTCAGCGTCAGGAGCGCGTCGATGCCGCGCCGGGCGGCACGTAGGCCGGCGACGAGCAGGGTGCCGACCCGCCGGATCGGGAGGCCGGCCGCGAGCAGGGCACCGAGCACGAGGAGTGCGACGAGCACCACGGCGGCGCCGACCACGCCCGCACCGGCGGCGAGCGGTTGGGC
>JBOGFL010000215.1:0-2363 GCA_050743285.1 Acidimicrobiia bacterium | reverse complement strand
CTCTGCACCGGGAAGGCCAAGGTCGTTCGGGGCGGAAAGGACGTGGCAACCCTCGCCGGGGGTGACTTCTTCGGCGAGATCGCCTTGTTCACCGAGGAACCACGGGACGCGACCGTCAGCGCGACCGCACCTGCGAACCTCGTGGTACTGACACGCCGCGACTTCGATTCGCTGCTCGGCGAGGTGCCCCCGATCCGGGACCGTGTGCTCAAGGGGATGGCCCGCCGCCTGCACGAGCTCGACGGCAAGTGCTGATTCTTCCTCCGTTCGGCTGATTGCGAACGGCTGTCGGGCCATGGCCGGCGCGCTCGTGCCCCGTCCGCGACGGGTGCTGTCCGGCGGAGGGTGGCTGAGGCTCGACGACGCGTCCTCGATTGCCGTGACCGGCGAACGATCGGCCCGCCTGCTCGCCGTCGCCCGGCGACTGGCAGACCGGCTGACCCGCCCGACCGGGCTCCGGCTGCCGGTGGCGGACGGCGACTCGCAGGCAACGATCACGATCGCGGCGGGCGCCGCCGAACGTGGGTACCCGACGTTGGGCGGCGACGAGTCGCACCGGCTCCTGATCACGGAGCGAACAGCCCGCATCGAGGCGGAGACGCCGCCCGGCGCGAGCCAAGCGATCGAGACCCTGCTCCAGCTGTTGGAGCAGGGGCCCGACGGCTACCGGGTCCCCGTGGTCGACATCGAAGACGCGCCACGTTTCCCGTGGCGGGGGCTTCTGCTCGACGTCTGCCGCCATTGGATGCCTCTCGATGCGGTGCTCCGGACCATCGACATGATGGCGGCGGTGAAGCTCAACGTTCTGCACCTGCACCTGACCGAAGACCAAGCGTTCCGTTTCGAATGCCTCACCTATCCGCGTCTCCACGAGCTCGGCTCGGAGGGGTCGTACTTCACTCAGGCAGAGCTGCGGGCGATCGTCGAGCATGCCGCCGACCGGGCGGTGCGCGTCGTGCCTGAGATCGATGTCCCGGGCCACACCACGAGTTGGCTCGTCGGGTACCCCGAATTGGCCGCCACGCGGGGTCCGTTCTCGCTCCGCCGCGAGTTCGGCATTTCGAACGCCGCGCTCGATCCGGCGAACGAGCACGTCTACGAGCTGCTCGACGCAGTCGTCGGCGAGCTCGCCGGCGTCTTCCCCGATGAGTTCATTCACACCGGCGGGGACGAAGTCGACCCTTCGGCGTGGCCGAACGTCGCCGACGCCCGGGTGGCGCAGGCGGCGTTCACCCGCCGGCTGGCGGACATCGTCGCCACGTACGGCCGTCGCATGGTCGTGTGGGACGAGGCGCTCTCACCCGAGCTGCCTGAGGACGTGGTCGTGCAGGCGTGGCGCGGCCCGGGCGTGCTCCACGATGCGGTGCGCGCCGGGCACCCGACGGTGCTCTCGGCGGGTTGGTATCTCGATCACCTGTTCGCGGCCCGGCACCTCTACGCGGTCGACCCGCTCGCGCCGCCGGCCGAGGTCGCAACCGCGCAACTCGAGGTGGAAAACGACCCGAGCGTCGTCGCGATCCGTCCCATCCTCCGCCGGGCCCACCAGCTGCAAAGGGGCCCGACCGGTTTGGAGGCGCTGCCGCCCGAGGCGGAACCGCGGGTGCTCGGCGGCGAGGCGTGCCTGTGGTCGGAACTCGTCACCTCCTTCAATCTCGACCAGCGGATCTGGCCGCGTACCGCCGCCGTCGCCGAGCGCCTGTGGTCACCTCGTTCGGACGACGGCGCCGACGGTCTCGACGCCCGGCTCATTTGCCTCGGCACTTGGCTCGAACGATCGGTCGGGAGCACGCACCGCTTGTCACGCGACGAGATGCTCGAGTCGATGGCGGCAGCGCGCGCCGGGGAGCTCCGCACGCTGTCCGACGCGCTCGAGCCGGTGAAGTGGTACGCGCGGCTGTTCTCCGACATCCCATTCCCCTTGACGCAGGATCCTCCCGACCGCAGCGGGCTCGACCGGCACTACACGACCGGGATACCCCTCGACCGGCTCGTCGACGCCACGCCACCCGAGAGCGCAACCGCGTATCGCCTCGCGCGCCTCGTCCCCTCGGCGATCGCCGATCCCGAAGGGACGGCCGCGGATGAGCTGGCGATGATCGCCGAGTCGTGGCGCGCCCAGCGCGCGGAGCTGGCGCCACTCACCGACCCACGCGTCTCGGAGGTCGCGCTTCTCTCCGCGGATCTCGCCGAATGCGCGGCGTTGGTCGAAGAGTGTGTCGCCGCGCTTCGGGAGGGCTCGCCGATCACGAAGCGGGCCCGTGCCCACTACGAGCAGGTCCTCGATCGCGCCACCGCGCCGTGCGCCGAGCTGGTGTTCGTGGTCGGCGCGCCCCTGCGCCGGCTCCTCGAGCTCAGTGCGGGCG
>JBOGFL010000214.1:0-1524 GCA_050743285.1 Acidimicrobiia bacterium | reverse complement strand
ACCCGAACTCGTGGTTCCCGGTCCCCGACCTCGACACCCTGCCCGAGGTCGTCGAGCTTCTGAACCAGCTGGTCACCGAGGCGCCGCCCATCGTCGCCGAGCCCGAGCCGCAGGCGAAGCGGGCCCCGGCCCGTACCTCGCGCCGTCCGCACGTCGGCCGCAAGGCGATCGGCGCCGGTCTCGCCGTGTTCGCGGTACTCGTCGCCGCGGTCGCCTACGCGGTGCCGAAGTTATCCGGTGCTGGTGAAGGCGCCCGCGCCGACGCCGCGGTTCCCGCGGTGGAGCTCACGGTCGGAGACTCCACGACCACCATCTCTAGCGACGCCGCCACGGTCGGCGCCGCTCTCGAAGCCGAAGGCGTGAAGATCCGTCCCGGCGACGAGGTGACGCCCCCGCTCGAGACCGCCATCAGCGACGGGCTGACGATCGTCGTCACCCGCGCGGTCACCGTCTACGTCGACCAGGACGGCGCGATAACCGAGGCCGTCAGCACCGCTGACAGCGTGAAGGAGTTCCAGCGGGAGACGCCCGAGCTCGCAGGCAAGAAGTTCATCACCGACCCCAACGACCCGATCGACGTGAAGGACCCGCTGACGAAGAACGGCGTGTACACGTTCCGCACGCCGCGTGACGTCACGTATTTCCTGGGTATCGGGGCGTTGGGCCAGCAGGAGCGCACCACCGCACTGACGGTCGGTGAGTTCATTTCCAGCCGCGGCATCCCGGTTGCGCCCGGCGACTACGTGAACCCGCCGGTCGACACCCCGATCCCGCTCGACGGATCTATCGAGATCCGCATGCTCAGCTCGGCCGAGTTCAGCCAGGTCCGCGACGCGTTCAATCATGCCGCGCTCGACCGGTGGCTCGACGGCGCGATCACGACCGGCCCCAACGGCCCGATCGGACCGTGGGGCGGTCCGGTCCCGGGCCCGGCCGGCATTCCGCCGTCAGGCAACTCGCAGTCGGGCACCGCCACCTACTACGAGTTCACCCCGGGCACCTGTGCCCACCTGTCGCTGCCGTTCGGCACCGTCGTGCACCTTCGCAACCCAGCTACCGGCGCCACCGCGACGTGCACGGTCGCCGACCGCGGTCCCGAGCAATGGACCGGCCACGTCATCGACCTGACACCCGGAGTGTTCGCCCAGCTGGCACCGCTCAGCCAGGGCGTGGTGTTCCTCGAGCTCAGCTGGTAGGCCCGCGACCACCTCGCTGCTGACCTCGGCTGGCGTCCAGGCGCTGCTCGCCGACAACGACCTCCGCCCGAAGCGCCGGCTCGGCCAGCACTTTCTCGCCGACCCCAACACCGCCCGCCGGGTCGTGCGCCTGGCTGGCGTCGGGCCGGGTGACCGGGTGCTCGAGATCGGCCCCGGCCTCGGCTCGCTCACGCTGGCGCTGGTCGAAGGCGGTGCGCGCCCGGTCGTCCTCGAGATCGACCCCGCGCTCGCCGCCGTCGTTCAGGACGTCACCGCGGGTTCCGACGTGCAGGTCGAGGTCGGCGATGCGTTGACCACCGATCTGGGC
>JBOGFL010000213.1:0-5814 GCA_050743285.1 Acidimicrobiia bacterium | reverse complement strand
GGTGAAGGCCGCAGCTGCCTCCGCCAGGAGGCGTTGCTCGTCGGTGAGCGTGAGGTCCAGAGGAGCGCCTTCCTGCCCGCGGTCGCCGCGCTCAGGCGGCCCGGAACAGCACCGGGAGAGTCGTCGGCGACCGGAACCCCTCGCCGGTGACGGCTGTGCCCGCGGCGTCGGCGTCGAGCCGGAGGTCGGCGAGCGCGCGGTCGGCGTCGGTGAGCGTCACGCCGTCAGTGTCGCACGATGTCATGCGTTACGGGGCAGGCCGAGCCCGCGGCGGGCGACTTCGTACCGGGCCCGCAGGCCGTGAGCTGCCGGCGCACCACGTGGTCGGCGGAGGGCTTGACGGATTTCAGCGATCAGGTGAAAGCTGGCTCTCCTTGTCGCTCGGAGCGTGGACAGTGGAACTCGCCCGATGATTCGTCGGCGGAGGCACATGAGAGTCAATGCGTGGGGAGGGACGGTGGCCGTCACGATCGCGATCGGGATCTTGACGGGCGCTTGCGGCGATGATGGCAGCGGACGAGGCAGCGGAGGGGGGAACAAAGGGGTGTTCTGTCGAACCGCGAACGACTTGGCGAACAACGTCCCCGAGGGAGCTGTCGAGGCCGAGGGGGCCGGCGGAGGGTTCATCGCGTACCCCCGCGCCGACCTCGAGGAGCTCGCGAACGACGCTCCCTCTGAGCTGAGCGACGCATTCGGCGCGATCCAGGGTGATGATCCCAACACGAATGCGGAACAGAAGATCAACGACTACCTCTCTGAGCAGTGCGGCACGAAAGGCCTTCGGATCAGCAGCGGGCTCCTCGTGATGCTGAGGTGAAGCGGGCCTGACGAGCGAAGCTCGACGCATCTCAGCCTCAACGCCGATTCGGGCGCAGGCCTTCTGCGTCGTGTCGCACGATGTCATGCGTCGCGGGGTAGACCGAGTCCGCGTCGGGCGACGATGTTTTTCTGGATCTCGAGGGTGCCGGCGGCGACGGTCGTCGGGATGTTGCGCACCCAGTACCGGTGGATCTCACCCCGCAGCGGGGCCCACGCGTCGCCGGCGACGAGCTGCCCGGCCGGTCCAAGCAACTCGAGGCCCACGTGGCCGACCTGCTGCTCCAGCTGGGTGCCGTGGATGCGCGCGATCGATGACTCGACCGTCGGTATCTCGCCGGCCGCCTGCATCGACACCGCGCGGTAAGAAAGGAGACGGGCCGCTTCGTACCGTGCCCGCAGGTCAGCGAGCTGCTGGCGCACCACCGGGTCTGCGGCGCGGCCGGACTCGTTGGCGTAGGCGACCAGCAGCTCGATGACGCGTCCCGCCCGGGCGTAGCGCGCCACCCCGACCCGCTCGAACGTGAGACCGGTCACGACGACGCCCCACCCCCGGTCTTGCTCCCCCAGCAGGCAGTCACGGGGCACGACCACGTCGTCGAAGAACACCTCGTTGAACTCATGGGGCCCGGCCATCGTCGCGATGGGGCGCACGGTGATGCCCGGTGTGGTCATGTCGACGAGCAGGACGGAGATGCCCTCGTGCTTGGGAGCCGGCGCGTTCGTGCGTGCGAGCAAGAGGCACCAGTCGGCGGGCGCGTCCGCGTAGCTTGTCCAGATCTTCTGCCCGTTGACCACGAAGTCGCCGCCGTCGTCGTCGGCACGGGTCGAGAGCGACGCCAGGTCGGAGCCGGCGTCGGGCTCGGAGAATCCTTGCGTCCAGATCACGTCCCCGCGGGCCATCGGGGGAAGGAAACGCTGCTGCTGCGCGGCCGTCCCGAACCGCATGATCAGCGGGCCGATGTAGTTGAGGTTCATGTACTGAGGGCCACGAGGCTCCTCGCGGGCCCACATCTCTTCGCGGACGATGGCCTGCTTCCACACGCTGGCGCCCGAGCCCCCGTGCTCGGGTGGCCACGCCATCGTGAGCCAGCCCCGCTCGGCGAGCTTGCGGCATATCTCGCGTGTGAGGGGCATGGCGCGCTCGTCGTCGACGAACATTCCGCGCCACCAAGCGGGCAGCTCGTCGTCCAGGAAGGCCCGCAGCTCGGTCCGGAACGCGTCCTCCTCGTCGCTGAAGGCGAAGTCCATCGCGTCGGCCGGCTATCGGTCGCTGCGGACGATGCCGCCGTCGACGGTGAAGCACGAGCCGGTGATCCACGAGGCCCGTGCCGACACCAGCAAGGCGACGAGGCCGGCGACGTCCTCGGGCTCGCCCAGCCGGCCGGCCGGAATCGGGCGCTTGCGCAACGTGTCCGTGTACACCTCTTCGACCGTCATGCCGGTGGCGGCGGCACTGCGCTCGGCCGCCTCCTGCACGCCCTCGCCGCGGATGAGCCCGGGCACGACACAGTTGGCCAGGATCCCGTCGGGGGCGACGGCGTTGGCCAGGCTCTTGGTGAAGTTGATGAGCGCGGCCTTGGCCGCCGCGTACGGCGCGAAGTAGGCGTCGGGCTCGCGGGCGACTCGCGAGGAGATGTTCACGATCCGCCCGCCGCCGGCGGTCCGCATGTGCGGGACGGATGCGAGTGACAGCCGTACCGCGCTCATGAGGTTGAGCTCGAGGCTCCGGTACCAGTCGTCGTCGGTCAGCTCGAGCAACGGCTTGGGCGAGCCCTTGCCGGCGTTGTTCACCAGGATGTCGATACGCCCGAAGCGGTCGAGCGTCGTCGCGAGGGCGGACGCGGCCCCGTCGGGAGTTGCGACGTCGGCGGTCACGGTCTCGGCGGCGCGCCCGAGGGCGGCGACCGCACCGGCGGCGTCGACCAACGGCCCCGCGCGCCGCGCACAGAGCGTCAGGTCGGCGCCCTCTGCCGCGAGAGTAAGGGCGATCGCCCGGCCGATGCCCTGACTCCCCCCGGTTACGAGCGCGACCTTGCCGGTGAGCGCGAGATCCATCAGCGCGCAAGCCGGTACACGTCGACGGCGTTGTCGCCCAGGATGCGACGCTGGTCGGCCGCGGGCAACGGCGCGAGGTTGGCGCGCAGCTCCTTGACGACGTCGGGGTGAAACTCGGGGTGCGGGTAGTCCGACGCCCAGAGGATGCGGTCGGCGCCGAGCCGGTCGGCGCACGGAGCCAGGTTCCATTCCTCCGGCTCGAAGCTGACCCAGCACTGGCGCCGGAAGTACTCGCTCGGCAGCAGGCTCAGCCACCGTTGCTCGAGTGGGAACGCCTTGACCTGCTCGTCCATACGCTCGAGCAGGGTCGGAACCCAACCGCCCCCTGACTCGAGGACGAGAAACCGCAGCCGTGGGAACCGCTCGCACACGCCGCCCATCAGCAGCCGGCCCAGGGTCACGACCATGTCGGCCGTGTTGCCGACGGCTTGGCCGAGCGCCGAGCCACCGTGCATTTCGTCGCGAGCGGAGTTCGTCAACATCATGTTCTCGTCGTCGGCGACGAGCCGGAACTTGCGGCAGGCCCCAGGAGTGTCGACGTGGACGCCCGGGTGCAGCCCGACCGGCACGTCGAGGTCCTGGCAGGCCGCCCAGAATCGGTCGTAGACGGAGTGGTTGAGTGGCAGCTCGTCCGCGTAGGCGGACGGTCGGATGAACACGCCCCGCAGCCCGAGATCGTTCACCGCGCGCTCCGCCTCCGCGACAGCCCGGGGCGGGTCCTGGAGCGGCACCGCCGCGATCCCGAAGAGGCGCCGGCGGTCGGCCGCGCAGTACTCGGCGACCCAGTCGTTGTAGGCGCGCTGGCAGTCGGCGACGAACTCGACATCGTGGAGCGCCGGGATCGGGTCGACGGGCCCGAAGAACATCGCCAGCGACGGGTAGAGCACGGCGATGTCGATGCCGTCGCGGTCCATGTCGGACAGCCGGGCGGACGGGTCGTGTCCACCGGGGACGCGGATGCTCTGGAGAAGGTCGTAGAGCTCGCGGGCGGTCATGCCCACCGACCGGGCCAAGGCGTCACGCAGCTCGCGCCCGCCCACCCTGATGGTCCCGCCCACGTAGACCGTCTCGTAGATCTCGTCCTCGGTGACCTTCCGTGGGATCCAGTCACCCCAGCGGTCGTGATCCATGCGCTCGACCCACAGGTTGTCGGGCTCCATTACATGACCGTCGGCGTCGACGACGATCTCTTTTGTCGGGTCGGCCATCGCTGCTCCCATGAGTGCCTTCGGAACCGCCAAGCCTGACCGCTCCCGGCCGCGCCGGCAACCGCTCCCGGAACGTCGCGTCCGCATCGCCCATCCGGCTATTGGGCGCGCGCTGAGCGTCACGAGCTTCCGCCACGGCCAGTCTCGAGGCTGTCGGGCGCGGCGCCACTCCAAGACCACCAGCGTTCACACGTCCGAACGCGAGGGTGATACGTTCCTCGGGGTCGGCCACGAGCTCGCCGCTCCCGCGCGCTCCCTCGAGCTCGTCGGTGCCCGACACCACCGTCAGGGCGGCCCTTGCTGCGCCCCCTTCGAGCGTGCCGACGTGCTGCAGCACAAGAGTCCCGCGACGTCCGCCGATGCCAGTGCCCGGCAGCCAACGCCGCCCAACGCTTCGCAGCCGCCGCCGGGAAGACGGACAGGACCGTAGACCGCCCTGATCACCGACGCCCTCTCGATGCGTCGGGACGACAGCGGACGGAAGACGGTCCCCGATCATCCATGACATCGGCCGGTACCGGATCAGTGATGAGTCGGGCCCGACCTCGGGCGCCGACGAAGAGGGAGAGGAGAAGGCGATGGCCTGGAAATTGATCATGCGCCTCGCAACCGGTGTCGCAATTGGCACTGGTGCGCTCTTGATCACCTTCGGCGGGACGGCAACGGCTGAGAGCAGCGACGCTGGCGAGGGGATGGTGGGCGACGACGTCACCCTGGTCGTTTCTGCCGACCCGACGCTGGCCGGGAGCCCTGACCTCGTCGCGGAGGAACTCGTCGTGGTGGAACTCGTCGTGCTCGACGCCATTCCTGCCGTCGCCGAGTAGTGGCCCCGGTAACTCCTACGGTGGCTGATCCGGGATCAGCTACGAAACCGGACGCACCGCCGCGTACGAAACGTCGGATGGACGAACCTCTTTGAAGGCTGGCACGAGGACAACATCCCGTTCGAGCGCTCCGAGCAGCACCGGCAACGCCCTTGCCCACGCCGCCAGTTCGGGGCGGGGGTCTCTGCCACTCTGTCGAAGCCAGTCAGGCCTCGCAACGACAGTCTGAATCGCTACTTCAAGGACCTGATTCGAATAGTTCGCGGCGAGGTACTCGACGGTCGCGCGATCGGATTCGAGCCCGACCTGTTCGCGCACGACACCGAAGCCACCGGCAATCGCAGCCGCCCACGCGGCATCTTCCTCGACGTCATCACGGGTGAGCGTGTCCACGCCGCCTTCCCTTTCTTGGTCTGGTGTCGGAACGGGTAGTGCTCAACCTCACCGAGGTGAACAGTTCCTTGAACGTCCGATCCGATCGCGGAGTTCCTATTCCACCACGAACCGGTGAACGCTCGAAGCGCCGCGATCGTCACCGACGGTGTTCGACGCCCCGACGTCCGAGAGGTACGGGCCGGGCATCATGGTCCGTGATCCGGGCGCCCTTCGGGGACCACGTCGCTCAGTCGATCGGAGACTCCTTCGAGATGGATCCCGACGAGATCGCATTCGCCGGCATCGCCGAGCAGTCTCGAATGCTCCGAAGCGGCGAGATTTCATCACCGGAGCTGATCCGGCTCTATCTGGATCGAGTCGAGCGCTTCGATCCGCTCTTGCGGGCCTTTACCACGGTTCGGGGCGAAGCCGCGCTCGCCGAATCCGAAGATGCGCAACGTCGACTTCGGCGTGGGGATACCGGCACCCTGCTTGGGATTCCAGTGGCCGTCAAGGACTGCGTCGACGTCGCC
>JBOGFL010000212.1:0-2079 GCA_050743285.1 Acidimicrobiia bacterium | reverse complement strand
CCTGGCGGGACCGTCACCGCGGTGCTCGGCACCGGTTCGCACGGCCAGAGCGTGGAAACGACGATCGCGCAGGTGGTCGCCGAGGAGTTGGGCGTTGACTTCGATTCGGTGAAGGTCGTGCAGGGCGACACCGCCGAGGCGCCCTTCGGGCCCGGCACCGGCGGGAGTCGGACCGCGGTGATGGTGGGGGGCGCGACGCGCCGGGCTGCGGGCGAGGTGCGCGCCAAGGTCGTCGAGGTCGCGTCGCATCTGATGGAAGCCGCGCCCGCCGACCTCGAAGTCAAAGGCGGCGTGATCAGCGTGCGGGGCACGCCGGCGCGCGCAGTCCCGTTCGCTGAGGTGGCTCGGATCGCGTACCTCGAGCCCGACGCGCTTCCCGACGGTGTGGAGCCGGGGCTCGAGGCGTCGGTGCGGTTCACGTCGGAGCAGCCGTTTACGTGGTCGAATGCGTGCCACCTGTGCACGGTCGAGATCGACCGCGCCACCGGCCTCGTCGAGGTGCTGCGGTACATCGTCAGCGAGGACTGCGGTGTGATGATCAATCCGATGGTCGTCGAGGGTCAGATCGCGGGCGGCGTGGCCCAGGGGATCGGCGGTGTGCTGTACGAGCACTTCGTCTACGACGAGGAAGGAAACCCCCTGACCACCACGTTCCTCGACTACCTCGTCCCGACCGCGGCCGAGATGCCCGAGCTCGAGTACGGACACGTGGAAACCGCGTCGAACATGCCGGGCGGGCACAAGGGCATGGGGGAGGGCGGCGCCATCGGTTCCCCGCCCGCGGTCTTCAACGCGGTCGCCGACGCCCTCGCGCCGTTGGGCGTGCGCCCGACCCGCACCCCGCTCGGCCCTTCCGAGATTCTGGCCCTGATCACGGGAACCCCATGACGTGTTCGGGGACTCAGTCGTCGGCGCGCCCTGCTCGACCGCTTCGGGGAACCGGTGCTCGGTCAGGGCGACCCCGACCGTTCGTAGGTCCAGCCGCCTTTGTCCATGTAGAGGCGGTGGCGCGCTCCGGGCGCCTCCGGGTCGCCGGCGTCGTAGCCGGCGTCATCGATCCACATGGCGAGCAGGCGATCGCCGACCTTGGCCATGTGGGTCTCGAAGAACGGGATGGGATCGCGAGCGGCGGCCTCCGCGACCGCGGCGGCGACGTCAGCGTGCTCACCGAGTTGGTGGAGCGTGACCCACGTCGGCGGGGCCAGATCGATCTCGCCGGCGGCGTGACGCCGGAAGATCTCTCGGGGCGTCAGCCACTCGTGGTGATGGATCTCGCCGCCGTCGACGACGACCGTCCCTTCGGGCGCGGGTGCGAGGAAGAACCACGTCGAGTTCCGCTTGGGCGCGATCGGTGGCGGGAGCCAGTGTGAGAGCGGGACCATCGCGTCGCCGTCGACGGTCAAGCCGACCTCTTCCTCGGCCTCCCGTACGGCCGCAGTGCGCGTGGCGGCGCCGAGATCGTCAGGGCTTCCGGGTGGGAAGTCCTCCGGGTCGACGCGTCCCCCGGGAAACACCCACATGCCGCCGAAGACGCGAGTCTCGCCACGCCGGAGCATGAGAACCTCGAGCCCGTCCGGACCGTCGCGCACGAGGACGACGGTGGCGGCCGAGATCGGCTCGGTCGGTTCAGCTTGCGTCACGCCTGATCAATCAGTTCGTCCGCAGGGTTGCAGCCGCGCCAACCGACGAGGTCCGGCTCGTCACCGAGATTCGCGACGAGCTCCGCGCCCGTCGGTGAACGAACCGCATCAGTCGGTGGGGAGCCCGTCGGCGTACGAGAGCGGCAGCAGTTCGACGAGTTGGCCGTCGGGGTCGCGGATGAACACGCCGAACCCGATGTTGGTGTCTTCGAGCACCTCGCCGCCGTACGCGGCGACGCGCGGCAGCACGCGTTCGATATCGGCGCTCAGCGAGATGTGGGTGAGGCCGGGTTCGTCCATCACCCGCGCCCTTGCCCTCGCGGGTCGAGCAGCGAAGTGCAGCAGTTCGAGTACGAACGGGCCTCGGCGCAGATAGCAGGCGGTCATGCCGAGCGGCGGGTCGAGTCGCAACAGCTGCGCGGACGGGTCGTCCGGGGGC
>JBOGFL010000211.1:0-4506 GCA_050743285.1 Acidimicrobiia bacterium | reverse complement strand
GGGCGCCCTCGCTCTCAGTGGCGGCGTGCCGTCCACCGCCTCGAACGACCCGAACGCACCGGGGGCGGTGACCGCGCCCGCGCCCACCGACGATGGACGTGGAGGAGGGGGCGGACACGCCGGCACCCCGAGGACCACCGAGCCGGCCGCCCCGGTTGCGGAGGAACCGCCGTCCCCGGGGTTGCCGCTGCCGTCGGTGCCGCCCGCGCCGGAGACTCCACTGCCCCCGGTACCCCCGATCGAGGTGCCGCTCCCGCCCGGTCCGGTCGGAGGCGTCGTCGATCAGATCACCGACGCGGTCGGGAATCCGGGCGGCCAAGCAGGGGACTCGGTGGGCGACGTGATCGACCAACTTCCGCTGCTGCCGCAACTGAACCCGCGGCTGTAGCGCAGCAGCGGCGATCGTGGGCGAGCAGTTCCATTTCGATCCCGAGACCTACCTCGAGCTCATCAAGCGGGAGGTGCTCGCGTACGATCGCTTGCAGGACGAAGTTGCCGGCGCGATGGTCGGGATGCAGCCTCGCTCTGCACTCGAGCTCGGTGTGGGTACCGGCGTCACCTCGCAGCGCGTCCTTGCGCAGTGTCCGCACGTCCACCTCGTCGGAATCGACGAGAGCGCGGACATGCTCGATCACGCGCGGCGACTGCTCCCCACGGCCGATCTCCGGATCGCCCGGCTCGAGGACCCGCTGCCCGCCGGGCCGTTCGAAATCGTCTTCTCGGCGCTCACGGTCCACCACCTCGACGGTCCCGGCAAGGCCGACCTGTTCCGGCGGGTGGCGGCGGGCCTCGCGCCCGGCGGGCGGTTCGTGCTCGGAGACGTCGTGGTGCCGGAGGAGCCGGCCGACGCGGTGACGCCCATCGACGGCGACCACGACACACCGAGTTCAGTGGTCGAACAGCTTGCCTGGCTGGCCGCCGCGGGGTTCGAGGCGACGGTGGCCTGGAGAGATCAGGACCTTGCCGTGGTCGTCGCGAGTATCTAGGCGTGGCACATGCCCACGACTCCTTACGTCCGACTCGCGACGATGACGTCGCGTGAGATCTCCACCTGTCCGAGGTGCTGCGCGAGCTCCTCGTAGACGTGGAGGAGGGCGCCGCCCTGGGTCCGGGCGTAGGGGAGAGCCGCGTCGTCGGGCCGGGGAGTGCCGCGCGGTGGCGAGAAAGGTGCGAGGTTCGCCATGTCGGACTCGAGCTGCCGGCGCGCCTCGCGGACCCGGTCGACGAGCGCCGCGACCGACCCGGTGGCCCGGAACTCGGCGTCGCGATCGCGCTCGATCCGGCGACCGGCAACCACGTGCCCGGCCCAGTACTCCATCACTCCGAGGCAGTGCGTGACCAACGCGTACGGAGAGTTGGCGCCCGGGAGGTCAGGGCGCTGGTTGGCGAGCTCGTCGCCGAGGTCGGTGACGATCGCGACCATGCCGTCGAGCGCGAGATCGACGTAGCAGAGGTAGTCATCGGAGGAGATCAACGTGCGTTCAACGGGGCTGTTGCGGTGGCCACGGCCGACGGGCCGGCCGCCGGCCTCGCGCTCCCCGACGAACTCGGGGAACGGCTGGGCGACCACCACCGGCTCCATTCGGTGCGGGCGAACCTCCTCGAGCAGGCCGGCGAGGCCGAGGCCGCCATCACCAAGTTCAAGGCCGCCGCATCCCGGACCCGGAACATACGGGAGCAGCAATACCTCATCACCAAGCCGCCCGCCTCACGACCGGGCGATGAGTTTCGGAAGCCGCAGCCGTCTTGATTGGCGCCGATCTGATAGGAGAACGAATGCCGAATCTCCGCGTGCACAACTTCGCAATCTCGCTCGACGGGTACGGAGCCGGCCCCACCAGGACCTCGACAATCCTCTCGGTTCCGGTGGGGAATCGCTGCACGAATGGGTGTTCAAGACCCGTAAGGGCCGACGGATGCTCGGCTTGGACGGCGGTGACGAGGGCGTCGACAACGAGTTCTTCGCTCGGGGCGAAGAGGGGATCGGCGCCACGATCATGGGCCGGAACATGTTCGGTCCGATCCGGGGACCTTGGGGCGATGAGGAGTGGACCGGTTGGTGGGGCGACGAGCCGCCGTACCACCACCCGGTGTTCGTTCTCACCCACCATCCCCGGCCGGCGATCCCGATGGCGGGTGGCACCACGTTTCACTTCGTGTCGGACGGAATCGAGAGCGCGCGGAAGCAGGCTTTCCAGGCTGCCGGCGGCGGGGACGTCAGGCTCGGTGGCGGCGTTGCCACGATCAAGGAGTACATGCGCGCGGAACTGATCGACGAGATGCACGTGGCGATCGTGCCCATCTTCCTCGGCGACGGTGAGCGCCTGTTCGACGACGTTGATGGGATCGCCGACAGCTACGAATGCGTCGAGCTCGTCAGTTCGCCGGCGGTGGCGCACGTCCGTCTCGCTCCGAACCGAGCCTGATTCTGGCGCTCTGGTCGAGGGCGTGATACGAAGCCGCGACCGATGGGCCACCGAACCCCTATCTGGGCTGGGATCGCGCTGGCAGCGCTTTTCGCGTCGAGCGTGGCGATGGGCGCGACCGACGTCGCCGCTCCGGGACCGGCGCCCTCGGGATTCCATCCCGACACCGACGTGCCCGCGATCACGGAGTTCGGGTTTCCGAAGGCGCCCGGCTTCGACGGTGTCGCGCTCGGCTCGGACGGCCGAATCTGGACGACGATCAGCACCCATGGCTTTCCCGACGCCGAGAGTGCGATTGGGGCGATCGACCGATCGACCCTCGAGCGGAGCACGTATCCGCTCCCCTTGGGGGCCGGAGCGTCCGACATCGTGGCCGGCCCCGACGGAGCACTCTTCGCCACGCTCTCCGAGGCCAATGCGATCGCGCGCATCGCCACCGCGGGCGCGATCACCATGACGCCACTGGCGGCAGACAGCGGTCCCGCCGAGATCGTCCTCGGCCCCGACAACAACCTCTGGTTCACCGAAGAGCAGTCCAGCAAGATCGGCAAGATGACACCGGCCGGCGCAATCGTCGACGAGTTCCCCACGCCCACCGCCGACGCCGGGCCTCTGGGCATCACCGTCGGGCCCGACGGCAACCTCTGGTTCATCGAACGGGCGGAGAACAAGATCGCGGCGCTGGATACCGACGGGAATGTAGTCGGGGAGTTCGATGTACCGGCTGCACCGAACACGTTGCTGGTCGACATCGTCACCGGACCTGATGGCAACCTCTGGATGACGCGGTCGGGCTCGACATTTAGCAATCCGGGTCAGGACTTCCTACTCCGCTTCGACCCGACGACCTCGATGTTCGACGAGTTCCTTCTTCCGCCCGGCGATCCCGCCGGCCTGTTCACCGGCGGCGGGACACTGTACGTCGCGCTGAAGTCGGCCGGCGAGATCATCACGGTCGCGAACGACGGCAGCATCACGTCGACGGTTCAACTGGCCGGGGGTGCGGGTCCGATCAACCTTCGCCGCCTCGACAACGGCGACCTCTGGGTGGCCCAGGACGGAAACGGGCGGCTCGGGTGGGTGCAGCAGAACATGTCGCCGCCGTTCGACGTGCTCGACCTGCCTGACGGCACATTGCCGCACGGCATCACCTTGGGTCCCGACGGGAACGTGTGGTTCACGGCGCAGGGCAGTGACGAGATCGGAAAGGTGAGCGCGTCCGGGGATGTCACCACATATCCCCTTCCAAGGTCCGGCACTGACCCGTACAGCATCGTGACCGGTCCCGACGGTGCCCTGTGGTTCACTGAGTTCGCCGGCAACGCGGTGGCGCGGATCACCACCACCGGCGACGTCACGGAGTACATGCTGCCCCACTCCGGGAGCTCGCCCACGGGCATCACCGCTGGTCCGGACGGCAGGATCTGGTTCGTCGAAGAACGCGGCGCGGTGGCGTCGATCGCGGTTGACGGCACGGACCTCATCGAACGCGAACCTCCATCGCCCGGTGCCATCGACGACATCGTCGTTGGTCCCGATGGCAGGCTGTGGTTTTCCGAGTTCGGTGCCAGCAAGGTCGGTGCGGTCACGACCGACTTCGTGTTCGAGGAGTTCGATCTCGGGGGCGGCGGCCTCGGCGGCATGACCAACCCTGAAGGAATGGTCGTCGCTCCCGACGGGCTCATCTGGTACGCGGGGTTCGGAAACTCCACCGTCGGCAACCTCACGACCGCGGGCGCAGTGACGTCCCTCGCCACGAGTCAGTTCCCCGTCGGTGTTGTGAACGGGCCGGACGGCAATGTCTGGGTCAACTACTTCCCGGCCGGCAAGCTCGGATCGATGTCGAACCAGGGCATCGCCACCGACTACGTCTACACCGTCGGTCTCACGTTCGAGATGACGGTCGGTCCCGACGGCGTCATCTGGTTCACGTGGCGCGACAACCGGGGGCCGTCCCGGATCGTGCGCTTCCGCCCCGCGGTCCCGGGTCCGGCCCCGGTCCCGATCGAGCCGACGTTTACCGGGTGACATCCCGAACAACGCGGTGCGCGACGAACGTCTCGCCACCGCAGGGTGAGTC
>JBOGFL010000210.1:0-5839 GCA_050743285.1 Acidimicrobiia bacterium | reverse complement strand
TCCCACCGGCACGCCGCGAACCGTCACTTCGTCGTACGGCCGCCACAGCATGTGCAGGTAGACGCGTGCCCCGCGCCGGGTCGTCGGACCGTAGAACTGCCACGCGTCGAGTCCGGCGTCGGTGTCGACGGCGGCGTCTCGATGGTCCGCCATCCAATCAGCGATCACCTGCAAGCGCTCCGTCTGCTCGGGTGGGAGCGCACCGGTGCCCGTCGGGCTCACGTTGAGGAGGAGGTTGCCGCCCTTGCCGACCGTTTCGCACAACGTGTGGATGAGCCGGCGGGCGCTCTTGTAGTCGGTGTCGGCAGGGACGTAGCCCCACGAGTCGTTCATCGTGAGACACGTCTCCCACGGCCCCGCGAGCGGCTGCGGCGGCACGAACTGCTCGGGCGTCGCGAAGTCGCCCACGCCCGGGAGACGGTCGTTGACGAGCGCCTCGGGCTGCAGGGAACGAATCAGGCCGCGCAGCTCCTGGGGTCGCCACCAGTCGGCCGGCCGCTCCCACGCGCCGTCGAACCAGACGACGTCGACGGTTCCGTAACCGGTGAGCAGTTCCCGTACCTGGCCGAACAAATAGTCGAGGTACCGCGCCCAGCGGTCGGGTTCGGGCAGCGGCGGCGTTGCACCGAAACTGTACGGCTGGTCGGCGTCGGTGAATGGCGGGTAGTCGGGATGGTGCCAATCCGACAGCGACAGGTACAGGCCGACGCGCAGGCCCTCGGCGCGCATGGCGTCGACGAACTCTCCGACGAGGTCACGCCCGACCGGGGAGTTCGTCACCGAGTAGTCGGAGAGCGTGGTCGGCCACATCGAATAGCCGGCGTGGTGGCGGGCCGTCAGCACTGCGTACGTCATGCCCGCGCGCTTGGCGAGGCGCGCCAGCGCGGGAGCGTCGAACTCGACGGGGTCGAACGTTGCCGCCGAACCGTGGTACTGAGCGACGGGAACCGAGCCCGCCTTCGGGAGCGCGAAGACGCCGCCGGTCAGGGTCCACGACACCTCCAGGCCCTGCTGGCTGGCGTGGTCCCAGTGCACGAACAGCCCGAACCCCGCCCGGTCAAACCAGTTCACGCCGCATTGTGGCCCACCGGGACCCGGCCGTAGCCTGTGCGCCGGACGGGTCAGAAGGAGCAGGGAATGAGCGCTCGTACGCGTCGCATCGTCGGCTGGGTCATCGTGGCGATCGGGGCGGTGATCGCGCTGGTCGGCGCGCTTGCCGACCAGGTCGGGCTGGGGGGCGACGGACCGGACGAATTCGGCGGCAAGCAGGCCGCGGCGTTGGTCGTCGGGATCGTTGTCGCGATCATCGGACTCGTCGTCGCACTATGGCCGGCGGGCAAGAAGGCGACCGAGGCGGCGTGATTGACGCGTCGAGCCGAGGGCAGCTGATGAGGCTGATCGGGCTCAACGGCAGCGGCTGCGACTGATCAACTGCTGAGCAGCCCCCGGCCGGTCACGAGGGGCAGGTCGAGCGTCGACAGAAGCCCGGGAGGCGCGTCGCAAATCGCGGGGATTGCGTTGAGAAGCCGCATGGCGGTGACCAGCAGGCCGGCCGAGTTGTGGTCGCCGTCCTCACCTTCCATGTGCAACTCGCACCGCAGACGGGGGCTGCCGTCGATCTCGATCTGGTACCCCCCGTGCCCGGGAGGCTGGGGCCAGTCGGGCGCGATAGCGTCGTCGAGGCGGGTGATGTGTTCGACAATGATGCGCGGCTCGCCGCCAATCATCCCCCGCACCTCGAACCGCAGCCCGGCCATCGTGCCTTCCTCGACCGTGCCGGCGCTGATGTCGAAGGTGCGCTCGGCAGGCCGACGCTCGTGCCACTCCTCGATCTCGTCGATCTCGACACCGAGGCCGGCCGCGATCATGTGCACGACCGGGCCCCACGCCATTGTGATCGCGCCCGGGAGCAGAAGCAGGGGAGTGGCGTCGAGGGGTTGACCGAAGCCCATGGTGCTGAACAGCACCTCGGCCTGGTCGTAGGTGTCGTAGTTGAGGTTCTCCGTCACCCGGACCGAGTCGACGCGCTCGCAGACACCCGTGAGCACGAGCGGCATGAGGTCGTTGGCGAAACCGGGGTCGATGCCGTTCGTGTAACAGGAGGAACCACCGGCCTGGCACGCGGCTTCGAGCCGATCGCGCATGCCACGGCTCGGCGCGGCGGGCGGATAGATGAGTGACACTACTGAGGTCGAAACGACGTTGATGCCGGCTTCGAGGAGTCGCGCCATCTCCTCGACGGCTTCGCCGGGACGAAGGTCGCCGGTGGCCATGTGCGAGACGACGTCGGGCTTCAACCCGATGATCTCGTCGACGTCGTTGGTGGCGACGACGCCGACCGGCGGGAGTCCGCACAGCTCGCCCGCGTCGCGGCCGACCTTGTCGGGGCTGTGCACCCACAAGCCGACCAGCTCGAGGTTCGGGTGGTTGATGATTCCTGCGAGGGCGGGCCGCCCCGCGTTGCCGGTTGCCTACTGCGCGACTCGGTGCACCATAGGCGGGAGCCTAGGTGACCAGGCTCAGGTGCGGACCGAGGCTCCAAAGCGGTCGGAGAGTTCGTAGAACGCGATCGGCGTGTCCCAGAAGATCGTTTGAAGATCGGCGTCGGATAGGCCGCCGTGCACGTCGACTTCCGCGAGGAAGGTGTCGACTGCGTCGGGGAAGTGAGCGTCGGGATGCGGGAAGTCGCTGGCCCAGAGCATGTGGTCGGTGCCGATCTGCGACGCGACCCACGGTGCGAGTGCGTCCTCGGGATCGCACGAGATCACGCACTGCCGGGCGAAGTACTCGGTGGGGGAGAGCGCGAGCTCGGCGCACTCGGCGTCGCGCATCCACTCGCGGTGTTCGTCGAGCCGGTGCAGCCAGTACGGCAACCAGCCGGTTCCCGACTCGAGGAACGCGACCCGCAGGTTCGGGTGGCGTTCGAGCACGCCACCGAGCATGAGCGCGGCCATGGCCATCATC
Organism: Acidimicrobiia bacterium; assembly: GCA_050743285.1. Taxonomy (GTDB): domain Bacteria; phylum Actinomycetota; class Acidimicrobiia; order IMCC26256; family JACDBD01; genus JBOGFL01. Next base: position 2,875 of record JBOGFL010000210.1, on the reverse strand, counting down.
TGTTCGAGCGGGTGCGAGACCGCATGGCGGCTGGCGAAGTCGTCGAATCGGTCGCGACCGATTGTCGGGCCGCGCACGCCGAGCGCCTCATGGACGCCGAGCACGATTCCGCTGTCGGCGACCGCCTCGTACAGCGGGTCGTAGACGGGGTCGTCGAAGTACGCGTCACTCAGGTGGTTGGGCCGCACGAGGACACCGACGAGCCCGAGACCCGCCGCCCGCCGGGCTTCGGCGGCGGCCGCGTCGAGGTCGGTGCGCGGCACGAGGCCGATCGCGGCCAGGCGGCTGGGATCGACCGCGCAGTACGAGGAGGCCCAGTCGTTGTACGCCGCACAGGCGGCGGCCGACTCGGCGGGCTCGAGCTCGGGAAGGAACGGCACGAACAACCCGACCGAGGGAAACAGCACCGCGGCATCGATGCCCTGGGCATCCATCGCCCGGACGTAGGCCGGGGCGTCGAAACCGTTGTCGAGTTGGTCCGCGAGCAGGGTGCTGTCGCCGCAGAGGTTCATCGGCGTGGTCGGCGGGAGATCGATGACCGACCGGCCCGGCGGCGTCCACGGCTGGAACAGGTCGGGCGGTTCCACGACGTGGGCGTCCCCATCGAGAATGCGCATGTTCTCCCGCACAGATGCCGAAACTACATCGCCGGGTCCCCGGGGTCGCCTCCGCAGCTCCGGCTCCCGCGGCGACCGGTCGGCCCCGCCGACCCGTCGCCTAGCGTCTGTCCCGACGGCGAGGAGGGCGTCGCGATGGAGCCGGGACAGTTCGAGGGGGTAATCGGGCGTTCCTTCGAGGACTCGACGCCGTGGTGGCCGGAGCCGCCCCGGCCGGCGGCGGGCGCGCCCAACGTCGTGCTCGTGGTGCTCGATGACGTCGGCTTCGCCCAACTCGGCTGCTTCGGTTCCGACATCGACACGCCTGCTCTCGACCGCGTCGCGGCCGAGGGTCTGCGCTACGCGAATTTCCACACGACCGCGCTGTGCTCACCGACGCGTGCGTGCCTGCTCACCGGACGCAACCACCACTCCAACGGCATGGGCCGCATCACCGACCTGGCCATGGGCTTTCCCGGCTACGACGCCCGCATCCCGACCACGAACTCGATGCTGCCCAAGATGCTCGTGCCGCACGGCTACGCGGCCTACGCGGTCGGCAAGTGGCACCTGACGCCCGAGGAGGAATGGCACGCCGGCGCGCCGCGCGAGCGTTGGCCGCTGAGTCGTGGCTTCCAACGGTGGTACGGCTACTTCGGTGGCGAGACCCACCAGTTCGCGCCCGAGCTCGTTCACGACAGCCATCATGTCGAGCCACCCCGGTCGATGGCCGAGGGCTACCACCTCACCGAGGACCTCGCCGACCGGGCCCTCGAGTTCGTGCACGACCTACGTTCGACCGATGCCACGAAGCCGTTCTTCCTCTATTTCGCCACCGGCGCCTGTCACTCGCCGCACCAGTCGCCCCAGGAGTGGCGCGATCGCTACCGCGGCAAATTCGACGGCGGCTGGGACGAATGGCGCGACGCCACTCTGGCCCGTCAGGTCGCCAGCGGCGTCCTCGAGACCGGGACCGAGCTCTCGCCACGGCCGGACTGGGTGCCGGCGTGGGAATCCCTGTCGGCCGACACCCGTCGCGTATACGCGCGGTACATGGAGGCGTTCGCTGCTTTCCTCTCGCATGCCGACCACCAGATCGGCCGAATGCTCGACGGGCTGCGCGCCACCGGCGATCTCGACAACACCCTCTTGCTCGTGTGCTCCGACAACGGCGCGTCGTCGGAGGGCGGACCGGTCGGGTCGCTGAACGACGGCCGGGCGTGGAACGTCGTGCCCCGTACCGTCGAGGAGGCGCGGGCGCGAATCGACGAGATCGGCGGGCCCCGCATCCACAGCAACTACCCGTGGGGCTGGACCGTCGCCGGCAACACGCCGTTCCGGCGGTGGAAGCGCGAGGTGCACGAAGGCGGCGTCGCCGACCCGCTGCTCGTGCGTTGGCCCGCCGGCATCCGCGGTCGGGGGGAAGTGCGGCGCCAGTTCGTCCACGCAATCGACGTGCTGCCGACGGTGCTCGAAGCGATCGGCGTCGACGCGCCCGCCGTCGTCGACGGAGTGGAGCAGCGGCCGATAGAAGGAACGAGCTTCGCCTACACGTTCGACGTCCCCGACGCGCCCGAGCGCCACGAAACCCAGTACTTCGAGATGCTCGGGTGCCGCGCACTCTACGACTGCGGATGGAAGGCGGTCACGTACCATGACATCCAGTTCTGCGACCACACGTTCGACGAGGATCACTGGGAGCTCTACGAACTCGGCGCCGACCCGTCGGAGTGCCACGACTTGTCGGGCGCGAAGCCGGAGAAGCTCAGGGAGCTGATCGAAAGGTGGTGGCAGGAAGCCGAGCGGTACCAGGTGCTCCCGCTCGACAACCGGGCGTTCTCAGAGTTCGTCATCGGGCGGCCCGCCGGGATCCCCGACCAGGATCGCTACGTCTACTGGCCCGGCGGCGGCCTGGTGCCGGAGATGTCAGCGGTCAACGTGCGCAACCGTTCCCACGAAGTCACCGCCGAGGTCGACATCCCGGCCGCCGGCGCCGAGGGCGTGCTGCTCGCGCTGGGCTCCGTGCTCGGCGGGTTCACGCTGTTCCTCAAGGATGACGAGCTCTGCTACGTGCACAACCTGTGCGGCTACGAGCAGCACAAAGTTGCGGCGCCGGTCACGCTGCCGCCCGGACCGCACACGCTCGCGTTCCGGTTCACGAAGACCGCCGAGCACGCCGGCACCGGCACGCTCCTCGTCGATGGCGAGGCGGTGGGGGAGGCCGAGATACCGCGCTTCACCCCCATGCGCTTCTCGATCACGTGTGGTGGGTTGCGTTG